>CAKZLX010000133.1 GCA_937127265.1 uncultured Pseudomonadota bacterium | reverse complement strand
CAAGCACATTTACATTGAACAAAAAACAGTTGGCGGCAAAAAAACGTGGATTGTGCAATTGAAATTGGATGACAATACCATTCATCCAATTGCTTACTATGCCAAAAAAGAAGAAGCGATGGAATGTGTCAAACAGTGTGTCCAAAATATTAACGCCGCAGACTAATCTGAGTGGACTGTTTGACGAAGGTGATTGTTCTATTTTTATAATAGTCATACAAATTTTTGACTGTTGTCTTAAAATGTATAAATTTTAAAACTTTTTGATATCGAATTTGTAAATTCGTGATAGGCTTAGGATGTTGGTTTACAATAAACCTATTCCAAACCTTTACAATCATCTAGTTTACATTCTCTATGGATATCGTCATGACAGAAATTAAAAATATTAAAGTAAAAGACAGTTGGAACAAGAATGATTTGACAATTTTGTTGGCCAATGAAGCCGGAATTCCCAAAGTACACGCTGCTCGTTACATCAATATTGTCACTGAAACAATTGCCGAAGCCCTCGAAGAAGGTAAAAAAGTGACCATTTCTGACTTTGGTACCTTTCAAGTCTCCGAGCGCCGTTCGTTCAGTGGTCGCAATCCAAAAACCGGTGACCCATTGAATGTGCCCGTCCGACGTATTCCGGTCTTTCGCGCTGGTAAAAAACTCAAACGCTCTCTCAATCATCCCCAAGTTAAAACCTGTGGTTTAGTAGACGTCAACAAAGTGAAACTGGTGTTTTCAAAGACTATGGATGCCGATCAGGACTTGTTGTTGGATGGCTCTGCTTATGAAGTATTGGTCGACAAAAAATCAGTTGGTCCAATCGTCAAAGTACAAATTGATGACAAAAATACAGTTGATCGCGGCGGTGAAGATGTTGAAGGAGTTGTCAGTGTGGTCTTGACTTGTTCGGGTCCATTGCGTGGTAAATCTTTGGATGTTCGTTTTTTAAAAGAATTACAAGATGTCGACGGGAACTTGGTTACTTTAGATTAAAAATTGCCTGATAGTTATAATTCTTTAAAGATGAAAATAGACTGAAAACCTTTCAATGGTGTGTTATATCACTGTTGGAAGGTTTTTTCTTGAATTTACATTGTGGAGTTTGCAATGATCTGGTATCTCTTCGCTCTTGCCTGTGGACCAAAAAGTCCTGAACAACCCAGTCCTGAACAACCTGTTGCAGAGGCCCCGCAATCTGATACGCCCACTGTGATTTTGGATGGTGTTTCAATTGCAGTCAAGTGGGATGATGGTGATACCTTTCATGGGACAACACCGGATGGAACCAAAATCAAAGCCCGTTTGGCTGGTTACAACACCTTGGAGTCTTACGGACCTGTTCACCAATGGGGAGAGTGGACCGAAAAGGAACTCTATGCCTTCGCAAAGGAATCTGGTGTCTTTGCTTCTAGTAAAATCTGGGAGTGTACAGACACCAAAAAAGGTGGTGGATATGGACGCGTATTGGTTGACTGTCCACAATTGCGTAAAGAAATGCTAGAACAAGGTTTTGCCCATCCCTTTTCGATTGGTGCGCCCGCTCCTGATGCCGATCTCCAAGCTATGAAGACAGGCATGAACAATAAAGCCGGAATTTGGGGTAAAGGGGTCCCCACTGTTTTGATTACTTCTTTACACTCTCAAGATGAAAAGCCTGACAAGGAAGTCTATAATCGAGTGTGTGACTTGAGTACTGGTGAGTGTGCTGAACGTGTTCATACTGACACCTATACAACCTGTCAAAAGGTTTGTATTGAAGATGGTTGTATGACCTATGTTCCTTACAAAGTCCGGTATGGAGATAACAAAGCGGAGTGTTTGCGTTAATTGGGTTTTCTCAATCTCCATGAGCATGTGATTCGTCGGTCATCCTGTCGACTTTGAGTGCTGTTGTGTTACAGTACACAGCATAGATACAGGGATGTGCTTATGTCAAAAGGTCGAATTTGGATTTGGGTATTGGTGCTTAGTTGGTTGGGACTCGGTTCTCTACTGACGATGGTGGTGGATTGGCAATGGTTTGCCAGTGTGGGGTATGTGGACTATTTCACCACCAAACTCACAATGCAAGTGGGGTTGTGGTTGCTCTTTTTTACGATGAGTTTTGTCTATGTCTTTTGGCAAATCGGAGTGGCAGCCAAAAGCGAAACTTTTAAATGGGTATACATTGAAGATCATTTTGAGATTGAACTGTCTGAAGAAAGTTGGATCTCCATCGCTAAGGCAATGCGCTATGGTTTGTCGATTTTACCTTCACTCTCTTTTGCCAATTTTGCCTCTGATCAGTGGCTTCGAGGGTTGGCACTGCTTGACCCAGTCTCGTTTGACAAAGTAGATTCGATCTTTGGTTTGGACTTTGGCTTTTATGTTTTTCAACTGCCCATGATTGAATTCACCTCCAACTGGGCGATGTTCATTGTCTTTATCACCCTGTTGATCACTGGGGTTCAACACTTGGCTCGAGATATCATCTTTTCTAGAGATGACCATGGATTGGCTGCGGGGGCTCGTGGTCATCTTCTGGGACAAGGTGCTTTTTATTTTACGTTGCTGGGAATAGATTGGATTTTGGAACGCTACACCGTATTGTTTGCCCAAGGAAAAGGGTTGGTATGGGGGGCTGGATATGCTGACCTCAATGCACGGATTCCTTCTTTTTGGATCATGGCAGGGGTTGCTTTTGTGGTTGCCGGATTGTTGTGGCGTTTACGGTCTCATCGCAATTCGTTATCCGCTAGTACTGCGGTGTTTGGTTATTTCTTGATGAACATCATTTGCGTATGGGTGTGGCCTGAACTGATTCAAAATTTCATGGTGACCCCCAATGAGATTGAGTACGAACGTCCCTATTTGAATGAAAATATCCAAACCACCAAATGGGCCTATGCCTTGGATCGGATTCAAGTAAAACCTTTTGAAGTTTCCGAGGAGTTGGACTGGGAGACGGTACAAGATAATCCCTTGACCATCAACAACATTCGGATTTGGGACGATCGTCCGTTGCTAACCACCTATGGACAGTTACAGGAAATCCGTACCTATTATGATTTCTATGACGTGGACATTGATCGCTATGTGTTAGACGGCGAGTTGCGCCAAGTCATGCTTTCGGGTCGTGAACTCAATTATGGCAATGTGTCTGCCGATGCCCAATCTTGGATTAATGCGCACTTTCAATATACCCATGGCTATGGTCTGACCATGAGCCCGGTCAATCAAGTGAGTGAAGAAGGGCAACCGTCTTTGTTTATCAAGGATATCCCACCCCAAAGTCAGATTGATATGACCATTTCTCGCCCGGAGATTTATTTTGGCGAACTGACCAACCAATATGTGGTGGTCAATAGTGATGTCGAAGAGTTCGACTATCCGAAAGGTGATGAGAACATGTACACCAAGTACCAAGGAGAACAGGGCGTTTCCTTAGGGTCGTTTATGCAGCGATTGTTGTATGCCTGGTATTTTGGGGACATTGAAATGATTTTGTCCAATTATATGCTTCCAGAGTCGCGTTTACTCTATCGTCGAAACATCGTTGAACGGGTCAAAATGTTGGCTCCCTATTTGATATTTGATAGCGATCCCTACATGGTGGTGAGTGAAGGCAAATTGCTGTGGATGATTGATGCCTACACCACGACCGACGATATTCCTTATTCAGAACCCTATCCAGGACGGCGTTTCAACTATATCCGAAACTCGGTCAAAGTAGTGGTGGATGCCTACGAGGGAACCGTTGATTTTTATGTGGCCGATGACACTGATCCTTTGATCCAGTTTTACCAGTCTTCTTTTCCAACCGTGTTTCAATCGATGGATCAGTTTCCTGAAGACTTGCGTTCACATATTCGTTACCCTGAGGACTTTTTCGATGTTCAAGCATGGATGTACCGTGCTTATCACATGAATGACGTGACCGTTTTTTACAATAAAGAGGACATGTGGAGCTTACCGACTGAACTCTATAACGGCAAAGAGCGCCGAATGGAATCCTATTACCTGATCATGAAACTGCCCGAAGAAGATTCGGCAGAGTTTGTGTTGTTGCTGCCATTTGTACCCCAAGGTAAAGACAATATGATCTCTTGGCTGGCGGCGCGATCGGATGGTGAGCAATATGGAAATCTGATTTTGTATCAGTTTCCTAAGCAAAAAATGATCTATGGACCTCGACAAATTGAATCGCGAATCGACCAAGACCCCGAAATATCCAAACAGATAACGCTCTGGTCACAGTCTGGATCTGCGGTTGTTCGAGGTAATCTGTTGGTTATTCCCATTGAAGATTCTTTGATGTATGTTGAGCCATTGTACTTGCAAGCGGAGTCTAGTCAAATGCCTGAACTCAAACGGGTGATTGTGGCCTATGAAAATCGCATCGTCATGGAAGAAGACTTGTCTAGCGCTTTACGAGAAGTTTTCGGTGTAGATGTCGCCAAGTCACTCAGCAAGTCTTTGTCCAATATCGACCTGATGGACAGTACTGTCGAGCAACCAACTGTCTCAACAGGTTCATTGTCTGAACAGGTCATCGAAGCCAATCGGTTGTTTGAGGCGGCGATTGAGGCGCAGCGAAGTGGGAACTGGTCGCTTTACGGTGAAAATATTGATGCACTGGGTGAATTGTTGCAGACTTTGCGGCAGTCAGAAGGGGTATTGTTGGATGCTTCGGAGCTTCCAGTGAATAAAGAACCGGTTGTTGAGCCAACTGAGACTCCTTGAAAATCGGACATGGTATGACACTTTGCCCCCAACACCTACACTTGATTTGGCTTGGCTCAATGCCTGTGAATACAACCGAACGTCCCCATCGTCGTCGTTTGTTGGAGTGGAAAGAGTTGAATCCAGATTGGACGGTCTATTGTTGGAGCGATCGCACTGGTCGAGAATATGAACAGTTGACAGCATGGTGTGAGGCCAATGGTTTAGTTCATCGGTCGATATTTGATGCAAACGCCATTTTGTGGGGTGATGAACGAACGATTGTCTATCAGCAAATCGAAAAGGGGTTTTATGCCAATGCCTCAGACTTGCTTCGGTTGCGCCTGTTGTATCAGTTGGGTGGTGTCTATGTGGACATCGATGTTGAACCACAGCAATTTCCATCTTTGGAATTACCACTGGGCATTGGACTGATCTTACGTGAGGCCAATGACCAGTTGCAATCGGTGGTGCCTCACTGTATGGCGGCAGTTCAAGGGCACACCTTGTTACAACTGGCTTTGTGGCAGGGGGTGTCAAACTTTGCTGTTCAACAAACGATCGAAGAAGATGATTTTCGATACGCCACAGAAGTTTCGCAACGTTTTGGTGGAACACTGGTGTTAACTGGAGATCTTTTGCGTCCGGCATTTCGTAAAGTATTTGGTTTATTAGGCGCTGGTACTTGGGGCTGGTCACCATGGCTAGAGGCGATACAGTTTCCGATCTCAGTGCGGCACAACCAAGAGCACAACTGGCTAGGAGAAGGGATTGCTGCAGTGGAATTTTTCTTCCCACCGACGTTGAGTATGGCGATTGCCCAAACTTGGACCGATCAGCCGATCACTTCGATTTTGCATTGGACTGCCGAGTACAGTCCGAACTGGATGATTGAGATCGCCTCTCAACAGGTTGCACCATTTGAGAACTATTTCGGTCACTCCCCCAAAGGGGTAGCAATTCGGGCAGGACGCAGTACAGAGGTCGTTGAAAAGGTACCTTCAATGTAAGCAGTTTGTACCTTACATTGCATAAGTCAACCGCAAATTTCTGCAAATCCGATATAGTGATTTTCATGACAGAATGGTTTCGTCAGTTTTTCGCCCTAGACGTTCATCCCGATCGTCTTCCAACCAATCATGGTGCGACTTTGGTTGCCAATACTGCCTTCGCTACGGTAGGAGTGATTGGATTGATCATTATGTGCTCGGCGTTGTTGTTGGGTGAGCATATTGTGGTGATTGCGGCAACCGGTTCTGGTATCGGTGGTGCCCTTGTTGGGTATCAGTTGTGGCAACGAGGATACATTGTGATCGCCACAAGCTTACATGCCGGTGGTCTGGTGGTCGCAGGGGCACTATCATTTTTGGGCACCCAAACGATTGGTGGTCCCACGGGAATTCTCTATTTGGCATCGGTGATTACCGCCGGTGGATTTTTAGGTAGGAAAGGTGCTGTGGTTGATGTAGCCATGGTCTCTCTTTCAGGGGTTCTCATACTGGTGTTGGGTGATGATTTACGTCCGTTGTTTGGATTGGGTCCAGAACCCTTTCTACCTCCAGAAAGTTTGGTCCAACTATTCGTGTTCTTCAGTATTCCGGCATGGGGTGCCTATGTAGTGGCGGTCGATACTTCGAACCGTCAAGCTTGGAAGGCAGCTTTTCAAAACAAGCAACGGTTAGAAAAAGCCAACCTTCAGTTGCAACAATCTCAACAACAGCAGGCCAAAGTTGCCGATTTGGGCTTGTTGGCACTCCAAGATGTACCGATTCAGGACATTGAAAGTATGTGTCGCAATGTTTTTATTGAGGTGATTCCCAATGGTGAAGAGTTGTGGTCATCGGAAGATACACTCACCGATCAGGCGGTTCAATCGTTGTCTTTGGATGTGGACATTGAATATGCACTGTTTGTCGATGGATTGATGCAGATCATTTCTACTAGACGATTACGAGAGCAACTGATGGCGGAGCGGGCTCGACTCGCCTCTGAACTACAAAAAGAACAACGATTAGATGCTTTGGCGCGTATGGCAGGAGGTGTCGCCCATGACTTCAACAATGCTCTGATGGTGGTTACGGGGATTGGTGATGATTTGTTGACTCGTTCACCGTTGGAGCCCAAAACCCAAAAGGGAATTGAAACTATCCTTTCGGTATCCCGACACATCTCGGATATGACCACCCAATTGTTGCTCTTTGCCAAAGGGTTGCCGATCAAAGAATCTTTGGTGGATGTCAATGAAGTGGTATCCAATATGGATGCGGTGTTGTCTCAAGTGGTTCCCGATTTTGTCAATCTACAAATTACAGTATCTGATCGACCTGTGATGGTTCGTTTTCCCTTGGAGCAAATCGAACGGATTGTTTTGAACTTGGTTCGCAACTCCTCGATGGCTTATGAAGGTCTTTCTCAAGGGTTGATTCAGGTTTCGGTTGGTCATCAACAGATGGACGGCACCCAAGGAAAGGTTTCGGTGGTTTGTCTTCAAGTTACCGATGATGGTGTTGGCATGGATGAGGATACTCGTGAACGAGCGATTGAACCCTATTTCAGTATACGTGGAAGCACAGGCTTGGGCTTGTCGACGGTCCACGGATTGGTTGAACAAGCCGGTGGGATTATCAAAATTCAAAGCCAAGTGGGTCGTGGAACCACCATTCAATTGTTGATTCCTGCGGCTTTGGAGGCCCAGCAAACTTTGCCATTTGCGTCTTTGGATAGTGAGCGTCGCAAAGGTCGGGTTTTGCTGATTGATGATGAGCCTTTGGTGCGTCATTCAGTGCAGGGGTTACTCGAAAATCAAGGATGGGCTGTGTTGAGTGTGGCTGGTCGTGAAGGTGCGGAGTCGATTGTTTCACAACAGATAGCCTTGGCTTTTGTGGTCTGTGATGTTCGTTTGGCAGATGAACTGGGTTTTGACTTGATGAATGATTTACGGCACCAAGGATTGAATGTACCGGTGTTATATATTACCGGCTTCTCTACCAAAAACACCGAACGGTTACATCGAAACGAGCAGTGGTTGGTCAAGCCGTTTGTCAGTCAAGATTTACGGTTGGCGATTGAACGTCTATTGGAAGAGGCTTGATTGAATAGGGATCAACTATCAATGCGATGTTGCGCCAAATAGGAGTTTTGGAAACGGTGGTCGTTGGTGACTTCAGTTCCAATCCATGGTGGTATTGCAAAAGGACTGTCGATGTGAGGAAGTTCAATTTCGGCAAGGAACAATCCACGGTTGTGGTCTAAAAATTCATCGACTTCCCAAATAAAACCTTGATGTGGGATCAGATGACGAATTTTCTGTACAATTCCTTTGAGGCAAAGTGTATCGATCAATTCTTGGGCCTCACTTTTCGGGATCGTATATTCATATTCAGGACGAGAACCGTTGAGACTCATCCCTTTTACAGTGATCTTTCCAACGTCACCCCAAATGCGCACCCGAACTGTACGTTCTTTGTCTTTACAGAGATAGCCTTGTTGGATTTCGATTGATTCTTGGACGGAGGATCGCCAACTTTCATCGACCAGTAGAAATTTTCGTTCGATTTCAATGGGCATGGGATACCTCCAATCGGATATAAAATTGGGAATGGTGTGGATTGTGGCTACATTCTAACCATAGGAAGTGCTTATCGGCAATCGGCAATTTGTATGGAGTATCAAGATGAATCTTTGGATATGGTGTTGGGCTTGGCTTTGTACGCTGGCTTTGGCAGAAGAAACGACGATCACAGAAGAAGTCTCATCGGCACCACCTGTCGACCCTGAAGCCTTACAAACTTGGTGGAAAGCCGCCGGACAATTGCGTTTGGGTGACACCGCCTATCGGGTGACCAAAAAAGTCCAGTTTAAAGATGGTGTTTGTGATGTGCAATTGAATGAGGGTATCCTGATTCCGGTTTATACGGGTTCGGCCCCAGTATCAGAAAGGGTAGTTGGGATTGTTTTTGTGGGTGAAGGTGAATTGGGCGTACGTTTTCCAGAGCGGGCTGATGCTTGGTCATTTGCCAATCACATGGTTCGCTGGGGTGGTAAGGAACGACAGACGATGGCAAGGATTGCCTCTCAACGAGAAAATTACAGCGTTGGACTTGAACAAGGATTGATTTTATCTGCCGATCCACGAGTGCAAAAATTAATTTACAATCTAGAGCCAGTCGGTGGTGGTGTGGTATTTACGGAAACCCAAGATGGCGAGGCTGATGCGACCTACGTTGTGACTGAAAAGCGTGGCAAGTTACGTGCTCGGATGATTGCCACCACGGTCTTGGCAGATCGTGCGGATGCCCTGCAACGATTGGGGTTGGATCCCCGAGCAATGTTGCGTCAAGATCGCCTGTTACAAGAGGAGTTAGGATTTCCAGGATACTATGTTCGAGCTGTCAGTGAATGGCAAACCAAAGATCGTTATCACGTGGCGGGACAAGGAACGGCGGTGTCATCGATGGACTATGATAAATGGATGAGTTGTTATCGGGACGGTCGAGATGAAGCTGGTTTGGGTTATCGGGCGATCGCTTTTTCTCATGGTCAAGATTTGGATAAGCGACAGCATTTTCAACGGTTCAGTGGACTGCCATTTCTCTCGGCTACAGAAGGAGAATTGGTACGACCCTCTTTTCGGATGCAACCAATGCGTGCGGATGGAACGGTGGAATTCTCCAACACTCGAAATAAACTCTCTCAAAAGGTGAATGTAGAAACGACTCTGACCTTCAAAGCCGATGGGGCTGATTTACAATATTTGCCGTTGCGTCTTCCGACTCGTGGTTCTGAACGAGGTTCATGGGTAATGGAATCCTTTCAGGTGCAAACGACGAACGGCAAGTGGCAAGATTTGGCTTGGGTGGGACTGAATGCTGATTTGACCGATACTGGAAGTTTACGTCGTTCTCGAATTCCTTTGCAAGAAGTGGATATTGACAACCAACAAGTTGCCATGGAAGACAACGACTCTTTGACCAGTGGAACTCCACAATTGGCAACCAGTACTTCTAATCTGAACACCACAGCTTCAGGTACACAGGCTACCGGTGACAATGGTGTATCCTCAGCCAATCCCCAGTCGATTTCGACTTCAAAGATTGAAGCTCCCGAGGGACCTGCAAATTTTCGATTGGATCCCAACGATCAAATTGTCGCCCAGTCTGAACGAACAGTACAACGAACCACGGAATATACCTATGATATCGTTGCTCTTTTGCCAGCATTGGTTCCAGCGGGTGAAGAGGTGGTGATTCGCTTGAACTGGTCTGCCCAATGGGGCTTCGCCAATTTCTCGACGATTGAGACCCCTGCTGGGGTAGCTGTACGAACCTTGGGTACCACCACAGGTGTTCATCCAGTACTTCCGGAAGTATTGCCGATCGCTGGTGGTACACGTTGGGATTTCACTTTGACCTCAGGAACCAAATCACCGTTGCTTCGTCCACAATATGTGGTCAGTTCAGGCGATTCTGTTCGGACGTGGCAAGATGAAGGCTTGTGGAATTGGACTGAGAGCACAGGTACAAATGCTTTGGTACCATCGGTTGGTGTAGGTCGTTGGGAGGTCTTAGAAGATGCACCCGCCGATGGACTACCCAGTGTACGCATTTCTTTGTTTCCCAATACATTTTCTAAAGCCAAAATGTTTGGACCAGAAATTCGACGGGTCATTACATTTTTACACGGCTTCCTGCCCAATTATGACCAGCAAGAAGTCGATGTGGTCCAAAAACGCTCGTTGTTAATCAATGAAGTGCGCCGTCGATCCAGAGAAGATATTGTACACGGAATTGTTAAGGTTCAAACCATCTCACCATCAGCGGTCGGCTTGACTGATGAGTTGCGCGATGAAGACTCCAAGCGTGCCCAGACCCAAATTGCACGTCAGTTGGCGGGACAATACTGGGGACAACGGGTGGCGCCAAACACCGAAAGAGATGAATGGATTACCACAGCTCTCGCCGATGCTTATGCCATGTACTATGTTCGTGCGGCATTTGGAACCGAAGAACACGATGCACGAGTGGCTGGTATCCGTCAGATTTTAGAACAACCGGAAGAGCAAGATGTGGGTTGGACCCGTCGGGATGCTTATCGTAGGACCTACTCGCCAGCTGGATCTACTCGACTCTCCGATGTTCCACAAAAATTTCGCGAAGATTATGCCTTATTTGTTCTGTCAGAGATGCTTCGATTACAGATTGGTAATCAAGCTTATTTTTCAGCATTGGAACAATTGGCTGCCGAATCTCGAATTAATACGGACTTATTGCAACATCATTTCGAAAAGGCGTCAGGACAGCGTCTTGATGATTTCTTCGACTTTTGGATTTATGGAGGCTACATCCCCAAACTCAATGCCACAGTGCGATTTGATGAAACGGGTGTGGTTGGTTGTGTGCAAAGTGATGTACCGTTTGGTAAAATTTGGGTGCCAATCCGTGTAAACTTGGGAGAGAAATCGATTGATACTCTGGTTGAGGTGAAGCATGGAAAAGGTATTTTTGAAGTGCCAAACGTTCAAGACGCAGAATTTGAACTGGATCCACTGGGTCTGTTGTTGGCTTTTGATCGAGGGGTCTCAACCACCACAGAAACTTTGGCTTGTGAGTGAGCGCGATAGACTAATTTTGTACAATTTCATTTAGCATCTCAAATAGTAAGGGAAATCATCCGATAATATAAAGTGTGGAGTGGAAACTCTTTCTGTTTTCGTCTATATTGATCGTATAGGTATCCACAACATCATGACCACCATATCTTTTCGGCGCAGGAGTCAACACATGTCAGATCAAATTCAAGGAATCCAAAGCACCCAAAGTCAATCTTCTCAAGGCGTACAAAGCAGCCAAGTCAGCCAAGTTGTGGCGATGCAAGAGCAATATGCCAAGCACATGTCCAGTATGAACGTGTCCAAAAAAGAAGAACCCAAATCTTCCAACACCGTCAGTCTGCAAGATGTACGTGAAGCGGTTGATGATTTGAACTCTAAGATTGACCAAAATGCAGTTCGCGTAAATTTTGATGTTGACAAAGAAACTGGTCGCATTGTTGTTCAGGTAAAAGATGTCGATACTGGTGACGTCCTGCGTCAAATCCCTTCCGAGGAAATGCTTGAGTTTGCTCGCAATGCCAGCAAAGGGGTTGGTGTTACACTCGACACCCAGATGTAAGATGCAGATAGATGCATTGTAGACGCTATTGGGCGTCTGTA
>CAKZLX010000132.1 GCA_937127265.1 uncultured Pseudomonadota bacterium | reverse complement strand
TAAACTGATTTCCCTCAAATGTCCCTCAACATTGATCAGTTTATCTTCAATACCGATCATAACACAGTAGACAAGAAAAGTACCATATCAGCCCTGTAAAAAGATCGGTTATCACCCAACAGAACGTCAACCAAAGTCTGGACAATACCCAAATCAACGAAATCGATCGTCCATTGTGACAATCAAATACCGTAGGCGATCCCCTACCCCAAAATCAAGGTCAACCTGTGTTTGAAAAGATGACTGCACGGTGAAATTGCGTTACAAAAATGCACCGTTATCACTATCCAAGCCTAGCAGAAGGAAGTTACCATGAATGATCAATCGACTGAACTTGAACACCCTGTTCGCATCGTCACTGCAGCATCTTTATTTGATGGACACGATGCCGCCATCAACATTATGCGTCGTCTGATACAAGACGGTGGAGCGGAAGTCATTCACTTGGGACACAATCGTTCGGTTCGAGACATCGTCCGTGCAGCGGTGCAAGAAGATGCCCAAGCGATTGCCATTTCCTCCTACCAAGGTGGGCATGTCGAGTTCTTTTCCTATATGGTTGACCTCCTCAAAGAGCACAATGCTTCACATATCAAGGTGTTTGGTGGTGGTGGAGGCGTGATTGTCCCCGAAGAAATCCACAAGTTACATGACTATGGTGTGACCCGCATCTATTCTCCTGAAGATGGTCGCAAAATGGGTCTGGAAGGAATGATTGGAGACTTGTTACAGACCTCTGATTATTCTGTGCTGGAAAATGCCCCCTCATTGGAAGACCTGTCTGCCGACAACCCACATCAGTTCGGAGCGATTGCTCGAGCCATTAGTTTCGCCGAGAACCAATCAGACAAAGTCTCTCATCTTCTAAACACTCCAACCGACAAAGTTGTACCGGTAGTGGGTATCACAGGAACGGGTGGAGCTGGAAAGTCATCCTTCACCGATGAACTGATTCGTCGTTTCACCTCGGACTTCCCCGACAAAAAACTAGCCGTATTGAGTATAGACCCTTCCCGTCGTCGTACTGGTGGTGCACTACTTGGAGACCGCATTAGGATGAACTCCTTGCGAGCGGAACAGTGCTTTGCCCGTTCATTGGCAACCCGTAAGAGTGGGGCTGAACTTTCTGATGCCACCCAAGATGCCATTCAGATTTGCAAACAGGCTGACTTTGATTTGATCATCGTAGAAACCTCAGGCATTGGACAAGGCAACTCTGCCATCATCGACATTTCTGACATCTGTATTTATGTAATGACCCCAGAATTTGGTGCGCCTAGTCAATTGGAAAAAATTGACATGCTGGACTTTGCCGACTTGATTGTCCTCAACAAATTCGATCGTCGTGGTGCTGAGGACGCCTTTCGAGATGTACGCAAACAAGTTCGTCGAAATCGTAAACTGTGGCATGCTGAAGATGAATCGCTCCCCGTATTTGGTACGATTGCTGCCCAATTCAACGATGATGGCGTGAACGCTGCCTATCGTCATTTGTTGACTGAACTCTCTGCCCACAACAACCAAACCTACGCGTCCAAGATTCCCCTACCTGAATCCAAAGCCACCCCACTTCGTCAACGCATCATTCCCCCCGAACGCAACAATTACCTGCGTGACATCGTCCGGACGGTACGTTCTTACCACAGCATGGTGGAAGACCAAGCCAACATCGCTCACTTACATCAAGCCCTAGTCGATGCTGCTTCTGTTCTTCCAGAAGGCGACCGAGACAGTTTATACGCCAAAGCCCTTGAAGTCATTGAGCAACTGACTCCTGAATTCAAGAAGGCATTGGATGGTTGGGATGCCTTGGTCCAACAATACACCCAAGATGAGTATGTATACCACATCCGTGGCAAAGAAATCCGCCAACCGATGTACACGACATCCTTGTCCAAAAGTAAAATCGCCCGCGTTGCCCTACCCAAACTCAAAGGACACGGAGACCGTTTACGCTTCTTGGGTAAAGAAAATGTTCCGGGTAAATTCCCCTTCACCGCTGGTGTGTTCCCACTGAAAATGAAAGGGGAAGAACCCAAACGCATGTTTGCTGGTGAAGGTGGACCTGCTCGAACCAACGATCGTTTTCACTTTTTGTGTAAGGGAGAAACCGTACATCGTTTGTCAACCGCCTTTGACTCGGTCACTCTTTACGGAGAAGATCCTGCCCTACGCCCCGATATCTTTGGTAAGGTCGGTGAATCTGGTGTGAGTATTGCCACACTAGACGACATGAAACTGCTCTACAAGGGGTTTGATCTCTGTGCCAAAACCACTTCTGTATCCATGACCATCAACGGTCCGGCACCGATTTTGTTGGCGATGTACATGAACACCGCAATCGATCAACAAATGGATGTCTTTCGAGAGCAAGAAGGTCGAGAGCCAACCAGTGAGGAAGCCGCCACCATCGAGAAAAAAACCATTGCCGTGGTGCGAGGCACAGTACAAGCAGACATTCTCAAAGAAGACCAAGCCCAAAACACTTGTATCTTCTCACTAGACTTTGCCCTCAAGATGATGGGAGACATCCAAGAATATTTCATCGATCACAAAGTACGTAACTACTACTCCGTGTCCATTTCCGGCTACCACATCGCTGAAGCTGGTGCCAATCCGATTTCACAACTGGCCTTCACCTTAGCCAACGGTTTTACACTGGTCGAATACTATCGCTCACGGGGGATGGATATTGATGCCTTTGCACCCAACCTATCCTTCTTCTTCTCCAACGGAATGGATCCGGAGTATACTGTCATTGGTCGAGTTGCCCGCAGGATTTGGTCGGTGACAATGCGAAATCTATACGGTGCCAACCAACGGTCACAAAAACTCAAGTACCACATTCAGACCTCAGGACGTTCTTTGCATGCCCGTGAAATCCAGTTCAACGATATCCGCACGACCTTGCAAGCACTCTTGGCACTTTATGACAACTGCAATTCCTTACACACCAACGCTTATGATGAGGCAATCACAACGCCTACCGAGGAGTCTGTTCGACGGGCGATGGCGATTCAAAAGATCATCAACTGGGAATTTGGATTGTTGCAAAACGAAAATGCTCTCCAGGGCTCCTACATTGTCGAAGAGTTAACAGACTTGGTAGAAGAAGCTGTACTCCAAGAATTTGAACGTTTGGATGACCGCGGTGGTGTACTTGGGGCAATGGAAACTCAATACCAACGTGGCAAAATCCAAGAAGAAAGCCTCTACTACGAAATGCGCAAACACTCTGGTGACCTACCGATCATCGGCATTAACACCTTCCTTGATCCCAATACCACAGGTGATGACTGGGAGCCACCCACCGTTGAATTGCGTCGTGCAACCCCTGCTGAAAAGCAAGATCAAATCGATCGCTTGCACCGCTTCCAAGAAAAGCATGCCGACCACACTCAACAGGCATTGGAAGACTTGCGACAAACCGCCTTGGACAATGGCAATGTCTTTGCCAGTTTGATGAAAGCCGTTCGAGTAGCCAGTTTAGGACAAATCACCCAACAATTGTATACAATCGGTGGTGAATACAGACGCAATCTCTAACCCCTCAACGTTTTTTGAGAATCGTTGCCTTCAATAAGGAACTTGTATAGAGTGATTGCAATCCCCCTATAAATACGAAAGGTTGTCCCTGATGACAGAGCAGAAAACATACTTGGGTCCCTATATAATTGATCGCAGAATCCACACATCGGAAGATCGGTCTCTCTTTTATGCCCCACAGCCCAAAGGTACCCGTATACCTCTCGATGCCGCTGTGTATTGCTTGCATCACACCCATCGACAAACGCAACATGTACTGGCTCTCCAAGACGACTTCACCTTACTCAAACAATTGCAACACCCTGCTTTTCCCAAAGCCATCCAATTGTACCAACGACAGTTTGGATTTGCCCGAGAATGGATTCATGGCGCTTCTCTACGTGAGATGTTGATCATGGTACACCAATCGAAAACGCTGTTGCCGCAAGACACCATCTATGACATCATGGAATCAATCATTGAAGGTTATATGGTGTTGTACAACCTTCCCACGCCCTTGCTTCATGGTCGTTTAAATTGGGATCATGTTCTGTTTGGGGTTGATGGTCGCGTGGTGATCATCGGTCTTCGGGCGCACAATAAAACCAACCTATACTCTTTTTCTTCTCGAGAACAAGCCACTGACAAATTCTTTGATGAACGCAGCGATCAATGGTCTATTGGCGCCATTTTTGCTTCACTCTTACTAAAAGAGTCTTTATACACTGGACGACCCAATCCAGAATATGATGCGAGTAAGGGCGATGTCACCCATTGGTTGGATCGGATTAAAGTGTCTTATCCACACGCCTATCCTGTGGTGGCCAGAATGTTACAGCCAGCCGCTGGTGAACGCTATCGACATCCCTCTTTCAT
>CAKZLX010000131.1 GCA_937127265.1 uncultured Pseudomonadota bacterium | reverse complement strand
TCTGCCTCGGAAAAGGTCGCCACTGATGGGGTGATACCCTTGATTCATTCACTCCAACGCGATCCAAACGCTCGACAAGTATTCGTATCCGGCTCCCCAAAGCAAATGCGATCAGTGTTGTTGCAAAAGTTCGCACTCGATGGTGTTGAGGTCGATCGGATCATTTTAAAGGATTCACTCAAAGCGTTACGCAAAGGTCGTTTTGGTGATATTAAAAGTCAATTTGGTCATAAGTTACCCAGTTTATTGGAAGATCGTATTGCCCATCAAGGAACTGAAGAAGCCAAGCAGGAGTATCTATTTGGAGACGATGTTGAGCAAGATGCCTTGATTTATTTGACCTATCAACTGATTGTTCACGGTAAGATGCAATGGAGAGAGTTGAAAAGTTTAGCAAAGTCTGCTGGTGTCTATTCTGAGACGCTTGATCGCCTTCAAAAAGCCATTACCCAAATAGAGATTCAAAACCAGGTGGTGCAACGTATTTTTATTCGTTTAACCAAACATCACCAACCACAGTGGATGAGTGATTTACGCCCTCACATTACCCCCATCCACACTTGGTCACAAGCCGCCTGCATACTGTTTATCGATGGTTTATTGGGGTGGGAAGATGTTCTACGGGTGGTTGAAGATGAAGGTATATCACCGACACAGTTGGGTAATCTTGTGCAAGATTTACAGGTTCGAGGGCTGATCAATGGAGCCGATGCAAAACATTTATTCAAGATTTTGAACTCTGCGCATCAAGTTCTACCACTCCCTCTTGCACAGTCGAACTTATCTGTCACAACCATTCAACAAGCCTATCGGAGTATTGGATGATTACCCTATTGTATTCCACCTTGGCGACCCCCAATCATCCCTTTGCCGATGCGACTTTATTGGTTCATGATGATGGTCAATATGTATTGAGTATTCCAGTGGTTCATGATTGGACCAGTGCTGAGGTTCAGTTGGGAGACAATCCAAAGGTCGATGTTGCAATCACTGAGTCAATAATTGAAATCGAGGGTCGTTTCTTTGAGCCTGAAACGGATTTGTGGGTGGAGATTTCAGTTGCCAGTGGAAAAAACTTTGGCGGACAGTATCGTTTCCCATTAGAGGTAGTACCATTACCAATGGAAATGCCGACGCTTGGATATGAGGATCAGGCAGCCCCAACTATCGAGCGCAGCCATAGTTTTTGGTGGCGTTCTGCTGATGCCAAACCATTTTTGTTTTTCTGGGAAAAGTACAATGTCAAATTCTTCCGTTCTTAAAAAGTTACACGATGAATTGTGGGATATTCCTAAAAAAGCAAAGAATTTACCGTGGGCAATGCAGAGAAAGTGGACTTTTAAAAGTCATATTTGGATGGAAGATGGCGAGGTTTTAGTCTTGGACTTGCATGACCTATCGGTTCCTCTCGCTAGGCAAGTGGTCACCAAGACGCTTAAAACGGTATCCCAAGTCAGTTCCATTTGTTTTATCACTGGTCAAGGTAAAAATTCGACAGACGGACCGAAAATCTTACCGGCAACAATGGAAATTGCCAAGAAGCAGTCGGATAAGAAGGGCTGGGAGGTTCACACACAACCGGGGAGAGTGTATGTGGTTATCAATCCAGAGCAGGCTCCGGCTTTTGTTACCAACAGCCTTAGTCGTCCTATGGTGTGGGGAATTTACACCTTCTTTGCCATACTCTTTATAATTGTGCTGAGCAAACTGTTTTCTGTTTAAGTTGTTGACAATTTTTTGACATCTAAAAAATGGGCTTAAAGAATACTTTTTGCCACACCTTATCGTATTTTGCCCCTTATTTCGCCACTTATACACTACAAAAGCAGTAAAATTTAATACGTTTCTTATACACCACAAACCATTTTGTATAAGGACTTTTATGCGAAAAAAACGACTGCTTGAATTGACACGGCACAAAACTGGGTTGAACAAACTGGAATTGTGTACGTTGTTGGCTGAAGAAATGCAAATTTCGATTGTTGAATCCCAATCTATTTTGAAACACCTGTTGGGTATTATCACCATTGGTTTGATGGAGGACCGCAAAATCTTGATATCAGATTTTGGGGTGTTTCAAGTAACCCATCGCGATGCCTTTGATGGTTATAACCCACACACAGCAGAGCGAATATCTGTTCCTGCTCGGGCTATACCTTCGTTTAAAGCCGGTAAGAAACTGAAATCAAGGCTCAATCCAGACGGTTGAGTGATATTGTGTTTATGAGGCTGAACCATCCAATGGAAATCGGAGGGTAAATGCTGTGTGTCGATTGACCACTGAATCGACCTCAACGGTAGCATTGTGTTCTTGTAAAATACCGTAACTGATTGATAAACCCAATCCCGTTCCTTTGCCCACATCTTTCGTGGAGAAAAATGGGTCATAAATTTTTTCAATGGTCTCTTGTGGAATACCAACACCATTATCTTTGAAGTAGACTTCGACAGATCCTTTTTGGACACGCGTTTCTACAAGGATATGCCCTTGATGAGAAGAGTCCGTCTCTTGCCGTGTTTCGATGGCATCTCTGGCATTGCTAAAAAGATTTAGGATGATTTGTTCTAAGCGATTGTGTGCACAAAATAACGAAGGGTTATCTTCTGATAAGCGCAAGTCTACGACGATATTTCGCATCCGCAATTGCTCGTGAATCAACAATAAACCGGATTGAATAATCTCGTTGATGGGGTGCCAAGCAAACTGCATTTCTTCTTGACGGGCAAAGATACGGATATGGTTGATGATTTTACGCATTTTGTCGGTGGCCAGTAGCATGGTTTCAATTGACTTTTCCACACTGGCATAGGCTTCGGGATGCTGTGTTTTGAGGCGTAGTTGCATCACTTCAGTCAAACCAGAAATGGCAAACAATGGATTGTTCAATTCATGAGCAATACCACTGGATAGTTCGCCCATAGATGCCAATTTGCTTGCTTGTACCAACTGTTGTTGTTTTTCCTGTAACTCTTTGAGCAATCGAGATTGTCGTCCGTCTTTGGCACTGAAAATCAATGATGATTCGAGGTTGGGTAACTTTTTCATCAAATGTCCGGTGACCAAAACGGGGAAATCTTGGTCTTGTCCTTTTAAGGTCATGGGAACTTCAATGAAATGTTTGTTTTGGATCAGTTCAACAATTCGAGCAAAGGGGAAGGTATCGCTGCTGAACAATTCTTGACTCCACTTGACTTCGGCCGTTGGCTCAAGAAAGTTCAGTAGTGAACGATGCATAATATCATCTGAGGACAAACCAATCGAGAGGATACTTTGTTTATTGAGCATTTGAATTTGTCCACTGTCATTGACGATGAACAACAGTTCCGAAAAAGATTGGAGGATGTTTTCCAAAAAAGTATTTAAACTGGCGACTTCTTGCCGTTGTAAAACCAAATCTTCGTGCAAGCACAACAGGCCAAACAACAATTCTCGCGTTGCGTGATCGGGTTCTTCTTCAATCTTGGCAAGGGTGAGTGACAAATCCCCCATGGCGATTTCAGCAAGATAATCAATGATGGCTTCACGGTGTAATAAAGGCATAATTTTCCTGCCCACAGTGTATCAGAACTTTCGTGTACAAACAGCAATTTTTCGAACTTAGAACTTTGGGTGAGAGAAGCCTTTTTTTCGTGGTTGAGCGCTAGACGGCTGTTCTACGGAAACAGTATCTTGGATGGTGTCGTTGTTTTGATCTGGAGACCCCATCGGTGCACCAGGTCTGAAGCCACCAAAGTGTAGGTTACCTTGCCCACTCATGCGATTGCCGAACCATCCTTTGACCAATGGCGCCCATAAACGACGTGTCCACGGTAAAATCAAAGAAAAGCCAAAGGCATCGGTCAAGATTCCTGGGGTGACCAGCAATACACCGCCTACCAAAACCAAGACACCTTCCAATAACGTTTGGGTGGGTGGCAAACCTTGTTTTGATCGTTCTTGAATCTCTTGTAATACGAGAATACCCTGCGTTTTTGCCATGGAAGCACCGATCATTCCTGTGATGATCACCAGCCAAATGGTTTCAAACAGTCCCAATTGTTCTTTGACTTGAAAGAGGAGCCACAGTTCAAAACTGGGAACCAGAGTAAACAACAAGAACAATCGCAACAACATATTTCTACCAATGCTAAATGATGACTATGTGTTTGTATCCACCAAAAGAGTGTTGTCTAGTGTGGCTTTGGCGGTTTCCCACAATCGTTCCCATTCATGAGGGGTGAGGGTATCCAGAACTATCTGTTCTGACTTGGCAATGTCGAGCATTCTATCCCACCGTGACTGGAAACGGGTGATGGCGGATTCAAAGCATTGTTCCATCGAGAGGTTTTGGTGTCGAGCCAGTGATGCCAAGGCCAACAGAACATCACCCATTTCGTGACTGATGTGTTCGACATTTTTATTGTGGATAGCCTCTTCTAGTTCCTGCACTTCTTCTTTGATTTTTTCCATCACCGAGGTTGCTTGATTCCAATCAAATCCCAATTGCGATGCTTGTTGCCCTTGTTCATAGGCTCTTTGAAAGATTGACATATTACCCTCTGGGTTGGAACTGTTTCACCTTGTTCTGAAATAATTGTGCGAACGTGTTACAACAAATACCATGAACGTTGTAGAGACAACAGCAAGTGATACCGTACACGTTTCCCTGCTACAAGTACTTGGGCAAGGGGGGTTTGGCAAGGTTTTTCTCGCAGATGTACAAGCCAATCAGGCTTTTAAGCAACGGATGGCAGTGAAAGTTCTACATCCAGAGTATCAACAGCATCCCCAGATTCTCGCCCGTCAATTGGATGAAGCTCGGATGTTGGGTCTACTTAACCATCGAAATATTGTGCAAGTCATTGATATCTGTAGTATTGAAGGTCAGACATCGATTCTGATGGAATATGTTGAGGGTATATCCTTGACTACCATGTTGAAACAATCCCCTGTGCCTTGGGGTGTGGCTTGGCAATTGATTTCCGATTGTGCCAGTGCATTGGATGCTGCTTTTCATGCTCGAGATCCACAAACTGGACGAGAACTCCATCTCATTCATCGTGACATTAAGCCTTCCAATATGGTGTTGTCCAAATCAGGCACCTTAAAACTGTTGGATTTTGGTATCGCCAAGATGGATGGGGTTCGTGAGTCCAAAACAAGCACCCATCAGATGGGTACGCAGCGTTATATGGCTCCGGAGCAGTGGTTGGAGAACCGTTCTAGCAGCGCCGTTGATGTTTATGCACTGGGTAGGACGTTGCTGGAATTGCTGTTGGGGCGGATGTTGCCAAGAACCCCTTTGGATCAGAGATTGCATCATGAGGCAGTGGTTCAATACCTGACGGAGATTCCTTGTGAAGGGGTACCAGCGCTCTTGTTGGACGTGGGACGGAATCTCCTGTTTGAAATGCTTTCTTATCAAGATACGGATCGACCTTCGATTTCTGCAGTGTTTGATCGAAGTTTGGCGATTGCAGAAGCGGCAGGAGAGTCTTCTTTATCCCGGTTTGCCCAGCATTGCATGCAAATGGATGCTTCTCAAGCGTCATCAGAACACAAAGTGGAGAGAACCCTGCACAAGGATGTCATTCAAGGCGAGCTCTCAGGACAGCACGTGACCCAGACCCTAGAGAGCACAACCCTATCGATGCAAGTCTATTCTTTGAGTGAAGAAACACCGGTGACGCAGTCTGAACCACATGTACAATCACACCAAAGCCAGATTCGTTTTTCCAACAGAGTGTGGATGGTTCTTTTAGCCCTTTGCGTGGTCGGACTGGGTTTGTTTAGTATTCAACCTTCGACACCAAATGATGTAGATACTCTGATGGAGCAAGCAGATTCTCGTGCCTCTCAGGTAGTGGAAAGGAACAACAATTTTGAAAAAGAAGACCCGGGGTCAGATGAGATATCAGCAGACGCCACTGGGTTGGATTCAGAGACGCAACAAATGAGAGTGGAATCGACAGACTTTATCGGGACCGAGCTTCAAGGTGCTACACCACTTGCCCAAGTGACCAAAAAGTCGACCAAGTCCACAAAGAAGTCCAAAACTGTTGTCCAACAGTCAACGGTGATTTTATCTTCCGTTCCGTTAGGGGCTGAGGTGTACATTGATGGCAAGCATGTTGGGCGTACTTTGCTCACAGGACAAAAATTGAATCACGGCACCCACCGCATAGAAATGCATTTTGCCGATCAAATCATCCAAAAGCGGATCGATGTAGAGGGAGAGGGTCGATATGTTTGGCGTATTGATACCTCAGGTGGAGAGGGGACATGGTTGTCCTATTGATTGGGGTGGGCATACTGCATGCTCAATCGCTTGAAACTGTTGAAAAGGTGACCTGTACTGACCTTCAAGAGACCATTCAATCATCCTTGAATGCCTTATGGGAGGGAGATCTTCTATCGATGCGTGAAGGGATAGAGCAAGCGACCTTGCGATTGGATTGTCCCCAGCCATTGGTAAAAGAAACACTTTCTGAAGATTTAGGTACTTTTTATTTATTACGTGCCTATGACGCCCACTTGCAAGAACAAAGTTCCGAACGAGATTTTTGGTTGCAACAAACATTGCATCTGGACTTTTGGGACCCCAACTTTGGACCAGAGATGGAAGCGTTGCGACAACAGGTCGATCCAGCACCATTGGTCACTCTTTCCACGATTCCACAATCGTTGCCGCAAGATATTAGCATCTCTATTGACGGAATACTTCAAGATCGCTATGAGCCAATTGTGGTTCCAACGGGGATGCATTGGGTCGAATTGGCGCAAGAAGATACCATCGAAGCGCAGTGGATCCAGATTAAAGAGGGTACTTTTGTTTCCATACCAACGCATATGCGCTCAACAGTGAGTGATTTGGAAGTGAATACAGGAGATACTTCGCACAAGTGGCTATCGGGTGTCTTGTTGTGGACCTCATTAGCCGTATCCACACATACGATTGCCATGATGCACTACCAACAGTATTCCCAAGCGACGTCCCTTGCTGAACTCGATCAAAAGCGAACCCAGACTTGGCGTTGGGGACAAGGTAGTTTGGTTAGTGGTGGTTTGGCCGTAACCTCTTTGGGCATTTGGTTGTGGACATCTTCAAGAGGAACAGCAGATTGACCACATATATTGCTATACTGAAATTTTGATCACAGGATCAAGTAGTGCGGTTGAGTTCATTGGGTGACTGAGATACGTTTGGTATCATGGTGAGGAGTGAATATGTTGAGTGTCTGGTTATCCATTGGTTTGGCGTCCGCCGAAATACCCGAGTCGGCTTGGCGTTCGGTTGAAAGTCAGTTTCATCAGCAACAGATCTACGATCAAGAGTTCATTCAACAATCCTTAAAACAAGCATGTAAAGATGGGCACAAACTATCTTGTCAATGGTCAAAGAAATACAGCAAACTCAAAGGTGATGACCTTCAACAATGGTTTCAGAGTCAATGTACGGAAAAGACTGACTCACTGGCGTGTACCGTTGAAGGCTGGCGGTTGTCACAATTGACCAGTGCACCGGGAATGCCCCATAAAAATGCTGAGGATTGGGAACAGGCACTCACCTTGTTTGCCAGTGTTTGTGAAACAGAAGCCCGAGGCTGTGTGGAATTGGGGCGTTTGGAACTGGCTGATTCAAGAAGCAGCATACAAGCCCAAGGTGCCAAGCGATTCAAAGATGCTTGTGATCAAGGCGACCAAGAAGGATGTTACAGCCAAGCGATTCTATTGGCTGATGGTGTGATGTCCCAACCGGATCCCACCACAGCCAAAGCGTTGTTGACCAAGGGCTGTGAACAAGCACATGCAAAGTCTTGTACCCAATTGGGACTGTTGTCTCTTGCCGAAGCCACCAATGCCCAAACGGCAGCGATTGCAACCGATTTTTATGAGAAAGGCTGCTCTTTGTTGTCGGTGGAGGGATGCTTTGGATGGGCGCAACACCTTGAGCAGGGTATCGGCTCAGATATTAATGTTCCGCAAGCGGCGGGTTTGTATGAAAAGGGCTGTTTAAATTATCACCCTGAGTCCTGTGATAAACTGGGGATTTTGTACTCAGAAGGTCGTGGTGTCCAAACCAATCGTGACAAAGCTACCTCTTTGTTTACCCAAGGATGTACCGGTGGCAATCCTTTTTCCTGCTACAACTTGGCGGCTGTCCATGAACAAGATGGTGACTTGGGACAGGCGTTGACCCACTTGTCTCGATCCTGTGCGTTGGGCAGTGGCAGAGGATGTTTTACCTATGGACTGTGGCTGGAGCAGGCTAAAGGTACCCAAATGGATTTGGATAAAGGGTTGAATGCGTATGGGAAGGGCTGTCAGTTAGATTATGGTCAAGCCTGTGTGAATGGAGGAATCT
>CAKZLX010000130.1 GCA_937127265.1 uncultured Pseudomonadota bacterium | reverse complement strand
ATTTGAACCCGCTCTGGCTGCTTACGCTACCTGTACTCGCCTAGACGAAATGGACATGGACTGCTGGAACAATATGGGGATCACCTATGCCGAGATGTCCAATGTCAACAAGGCTCGTGAAACTTGGATGAAGGCTCTCGAACACAACTCCGCCTACTGCAAAGCCCATAGCAACTTGGGTTTTCTATCCTATCGCCAAGAAGATTGGGATGATGCCTTGGTGGAGTTTCGCTCAGCCCTGGTCTATTGTCCGACCAATGTGATTGCCCATTATGGTCTGGGGCTACTGTATTATGGACCACGATTGGATGTACAAAAGGCCATTCATCACTTCGACAAAGTGCTGCAAATCGATCCCACCTTTGATTATGCCTCTGATGCACGAGAGAAATTATTGGATTTGACTTGGTGACCTCGCTTCTCTGACCGATTGTCCTCGTTCCATATCGCTTGCATCACTCCCTTGCCCATTTCAACGATGTAACCAGAACGCAGCAAGTCCCGTCCCAGTCGATACAACGGTCGCGGCCGTAAATAAAAATAACGCCAAGCCTGTTTCATGGCTCGTTGAAGCGTCTCTTCATCTAAAGAGGTCAGGGTTTGACGATTTGCATCAGCATCCAACCAGTTTCGAACCGATACCCCACTGTCATACTGCATCGACAAGGGTGTACCTGGCATCGCTGACAAAGAAGAGAACTGTACATAGTCAGCACCAATTTCTTTGGCAAAGCGAATCGATGTCCAGACATCCTCTAGCGTTTCTCCCGGCACCCCCAAAATCATGTAGGCCAGTGACTTAACCCCAACTTGCTGCATCAATGCAAAGGTCTCTTTGGTTTGTTCAATGTTGATGTCTTTACGTAACAATGCTAATGAGTCTGGATTCCCACTCTCCACCCCAAAGGCAATCATCTGACAGCCAGCATTTTTCATTGCCTGCAACATCTCTATGTCAAGGTTGTCCACCCGCCCCTCACACTTCCATGCCACGTTGAGCTTCCTTCGTTCAATCTCTACACAAATATCGAGCACTCTCTTACGGTGTAAGGTGAAATTGTCATCGTAAATATTGATGAACTGAATCCCGAGTTCTTGGGTCATGTATGCCATTTCATCAACAACATCAGTGGCAGATCGCGCTCGCCAAGCGGAACCACTGACCGATTTATCACAAAAGGAGCATCGAAAAGGACACCCCCTAGAGGTAATCATGGTACCAATGTGGCGTTTTCCTGCCAACGGATACTTGTATTGTCGATTGTCCAGTAGATGCCTTGCTGGCCAAGTGATGCTTTTGATATGGGGAGTATCTGCTGGAACAAATGGATACCGTGGGTGCAAAACACCTTTGGGGGCTTCACCGGACTGACCATTCTGTAACCAATCCAACAGGTGCACCACAACATCTTCCCCTTCCCCTACCACACCGGCAGTTAAGAAGGGAGCATCCTGAAAAATATCCAGTTTAACAGTGGTTGGATGTGGGCCGCCCACAATTTGCCAACGGGCACTCTGTTTCGCCAAGGCACTGGCTCGACAAATTACATCCCACATTGGGGTCATCGCTGAAAAACCAATCACATCAACATAAACATCACGGAGTCGACGTTCTAGTTTACGCCAAGTCCATCGTTCTATATAAGCATCCCAAATCTCTACTGTATGCCCCGCCTTCTCTAAAGCACCGGCAATATAAGCCAATCCCAGTGGCGGAACCGTCAACGATTGTTCCAAGGGATGACGTCTGGGCGGTCGAATCAACAGTACTTTCACCGAACAACCCCCACTCTCTGTGCTATCCATCCATTTTGCATCAACTCTGAACGATCATCCTCAGACAACCCCCTATCGTCTATTCCAATCGTATAGTCGAACCTGTTCAAACACCAGGCCAATTGTGTGTATAAAAAAGAATCTGGCACCGTAGCATTCTTACGAATACAAACCTGCTTCACACCAAGGTTATCCAACAAACATAACGCCGATGGTTCCAAGGGAGCACTCAACACAAACGATCTATCTTGTGCTATCAACCACCGTCCTATCTCCAAGGTCGTTTCGATATCAATGATCTGACATCCTTTCCAATCCACTAAACACTCCACCCACAAGGCTCGTGACTCGTCAACCAATTGGGCTTGGACAATCAACTCTTCCAAGGTCTCCGCAGACAAAAATACCGAAGCCTCTGGATCACTTTGCCAAGCCTGTAAAGACACCACCCGCGTCAACATAGGCTCTTTACACCACACTGTAGTCGGTACATCATTCATGTTTGTTCTTACCGTTTTTGGATAGCAATCCCAAATATTTTATCAATACAATTTGGAACAATCTCTCATTCTATGTTATATCAATGTTTGCTAACCTACACACTTATCCTTATTTGGGAGATACTATGAAAAACTTAACTCTGATTGCTGCTTTATTCGCAGTTGGCTGTGTTGAAATCGAAAAAGACACAGGTTCTGAAACCACTGACACTTCAACCACTGAAGAAGTTGTTGATCCTTCTTTCTCAGTTGCTTGGGGCGACTCTTCTGTTGCTTTGACCATTTCTGATGCCGGTGAAGGCGCTTCTTACTACTGGGGTATCACCGAAAACAACGACTGTACTGACTGTTGGACTGCTGAAGACTGCCACATGGGCTACGACTTGGGTAACGGTGACAACATCTCATACTGCCACCCTGTTTCTGCCACTGGTGCTGATTTGACTTACGGTGCCTCTTTTGACGGCGTTGTAGCAGGCGAAAGCACATTGTTCTATGCTGATACTTTCTCTACCTCAGTGACTTACGTATTGGACGATCGTTCATCTGCCGATGCTCCTTGCTGGACCTGGGGTGCTGACACCACATACTATAATGGGTATGAAAAATCCTGCACAGCAATGTAATCGTTGAATCGTTAAGTCGATAGAGCGCGATTAAGCGCTAAACTGAAAGGGGCATACATTAGTATGGCCCCTTTTTCAGTTTAGCACTTACTCATCACTCTATCGACTTCCGATTCAACGATGATGTTTCAAACATATTCGATGCTCGATACATCACAATAATCGATAAACTATCGAGGTATACATTAGTATGGCCCCTTTTTTAGTTTAGCACTTACTCATCGCCCTATCGACTTCCGATTCAACGATGACGTCTCAAAAGTACTCGGGGTTCGATATAACAGCCACTTTCGACAGTCCAAGTGTCGAAGCCCACCCTCTACACCATCTAGAAATTGCATTCAAGGTGTCGAGCAATTGACGAATTCGACAGTTTTTTAGTGTTTTCGACAGGTGA
>CAKZLX010000129.1 GCA_937127265.1 uncultured Pseudomonadota bacterium | reverse complement strand
CCTCTGAACGTGAGCCAACTTTCGCCACTGGAGTCTCCGAAGTCATCAATTTTGCCTTTCCCACCATTGCCGAGTTCAATAAAACCACAGACTCCAATGATGAACCCTATATTCAAAACACCACCAATCACTTGGTCTCCGAATTTACAGAAGTCAACTTGGCCAACCGTGATGTCATCGCCACAGTGGTTTCACCCAATGGTTTTTGGGTCACCGATGTCGATGATTACAACAACAGTGAAGATGGTGGCTTTTCCTCTTTATATGTATATACTTTTTCCAAACCAACTGGTGTGCAAGTCGGTTCTCGGATCACCAAACTGACCGGTGGAAATCAAGAGTACCTCGGTTCAACACAATTGTCTTTTCCAGAGTATGAAGTCGATGAAAACCTTGCTTTGGATTTGGTACCTGAACCCAAAACATTAACCAGTGCCCAAGTTTGCGCCACCAGCAATCGCGACTATGACAATCACCGCATGGAATCATTTGAGTCAGCGCTGGTACGTATTGAATCAGCCACCATTGCCTTTAATGGAAATGCCGATGAGATTGCCGACTACCTAGAATATGGACAATGGCCGGTTACCATTTCCGATGGCAACTCTCCTTGTACCATGTACATCGATTCTTCTGCACTCAGTTTTGGATTTGATCCTGTGGCACTTGACGGTACTGATATCGGTCCTGTCTATGGTGTACTCAATCAAATCTGGTCGAAATGGATCATCATTTTAACCGATGACGATTCAATATCTTCTGAGTTTGCCACAGATGATGTCGCCCGTCGTCCCCGCTTACCTGCTCGACCAACCGCACGTTACCCTCGTGGAACCCGCTAATTTTTTGCTTTCTAATACTTTACTTCGTTCTTCGTTGAAGACACATCTCCAAAGGAGCTCCTTATGCTTTGGCTTTTTTCCTCTCTTTTGACTGCACAAGCCGGTGAATTCATGGATATCTGGGTCACCACAGCTTTTGAAGACACCAATGTTCTTGCTGGACCAGATCTGTATTCACCTTCAGCCAACTTCGTACAACGCGGCAACAACACCTTCTTTGAGAACTATGAACGTCGTGTGACCGATGATATTTCTCGAAGCAACTTGGTGCTCTACAATAAAAGCGAAGGCTTCAATCCGAATTGGTGGACAGAGTCGGCGTTCATTCTGCGATACACACCTTTCTTGAATCCTGACATGACCCAACCAGGCACCAATATCCGAGATGACGGTTCTTATGTCCGCATCGTTCGTCGTCTGCCCGGTGATGGTGATGGCTCAGCCCACAACATTTCATTAACTGGTTTTGCGGTAGACTCTGGGCGTTTCCGTTTGGGATACTCTTACGATCTCACATGGGGAGCCCGAAGCATTTTCTCCTTCGACCCAGGTGCAGTTCCGGGTGTACGATTGCAATACCGCAAGAAGAACAACTATGCTTTCTTAGGTGCCAAGACCGCTGTTGGTGACTACATCACCCCAGAAACCCGTCAACCACGTAATCAAACCTACTATGGTTTATTGGGTGGTGCTGGTATTTCTCCCAATCCAAACTTGAAATTGGAAGTCGGTTCAGGTTGGTTCCAACAAGACCAAATCAAAAACGTTCCCAATACTGACTCTCCTTTATATGGTGAGATTATTCAGGCAGTCGGATACACTGGGCAAATTTCTTACAAGACCCGTTCAGACATGAAGTTCTTCCAGTCGGCTGACTTGCGTCTCTATCGTAACGATCCAAACTTTGGTCGTGATACCTACATTTCACACAGTGAATTGGACGGATTCGGTGCCATTGTACAGGCTGAAATCAACGTTCTACAACACAACCTGTTGGATCCTGGTGACGATACCGCAACCCAAACGGTCATCGAGACTGGTGTAGCTGGCGATATTCAAACCAGTATTTTCTACAATATGACCCAAGTAAACATTGACTTGGTGTACAAAGACATTGAATACATCCTATTCAACGTACCTGGTTTGACCAGTGGTGTAGCGATGAGTCCTGATATGGGGACCACACCACAACTCTACGGTCGCTTTAATGTTGCCCACCACGTGCCAAAACGTCATCTGACCCCCTCTTTGGGAATTGGTATCATGCAACCAGCAACCTATG
>CAKZLX010000128.1 GCA_937127265.1 uncultured Pseudomonadota bacterium | reverse complement strand
GCAGAAGAAACTCGATACATTTCCAATCCAGTAGATAGCGATGCCGTAAAATCAGAATGCAAAAGTCTATTTGAAACCTTTGAATTGGACTTGGAGGATTTAGGGATCGAACCAGTGAGTGAGGTTCAATCCGAACCAACAGAAACTGTACAAGACACTGATGATGATGGTTCAGATACTGATGAATAGCATTTAAACCACATCGGTAGTATCGGAATGAAAAGGCTAGTTGAAAAAAACTAGCCTTTTTTGTTTTAGTTTTGTCCATATTTGGATTTTCGTTTCGTATAGTCACTGTATTTCAACATCACATGGAGAAAAAACACAATGAAAACACTATCAGAAATCATGCAAGGGGTAATCAACAACATGCCTATTGAACAAGTAGAAAAATTAAACCAATCACTCAACTCAACACAAATGCAACAAGCAATGGAGCAAATCAAAATGTCTATCAACAACAACACAATCAAAGGACAAACAATCATGCCAAAAATTATTTGCAACTGGAACGTATCTATCACAGAAAAAGATATGCAACCCAAGACAATCTACCTAGACGGCTCTTGTCGTGGTTTCTCAATCAGAACTGACATCGGATCGGTATCTTTTGATCATCACACAGGATGTAACCGTTCGATTACCTATGCAACCTGTACACAAGTTTTACATGCTCTTTTACAGGGAATGAAAGTGGAGCAGTTTGAGCAAATCATCATTGACGACATTGATGCCGACACTGTAATGTCGGTTTGGTTGTTACAAAATCCCGAACAAGTATCAAACCCCAATGTAGATAAGATTGTTCGCCAAATTGGGTATGTGGATGCCCATTTCACGAATGGTTTTGAAATGCACCCCTTACACCCACACTTGACTTTGGCTTGGAATGCAGAGAAGACAGAAGAAATCCTAAACGAAAAACTACAACTCGTAACAGATTATATTCTGAATGGTGCAGAATTACCACCAGTTCCAAATCGACAGGCTAGAAATGGATTGGCTTATGGTTGGAAAGTTGGACAAACTGACGGTGCTGATATAGAAACATCATCCAATTTCCAAGAAATGTACGATAACGGATATGACCTTGTAGTTATGGTTCAGCCACTAGAAAAGGGCAACATGGTGACAATCGGCAAAAAGAATGAGTTTGTCATGATTGACTTTGACAAGTTGTTCGCAAAATTGGCAGACCTTGAAACTGACTTTTGCAAGGGGTGTCAAGTCGTAGAACCTACCAAAAACTGGGGGGGCAGTTCTACGATTGGTGGTTCAGCACGATACGAAGACCAAAAGCAAGGATCACGATTGAATGTAGATTTTATTGTCAACTTGGTTGACTGTATGTTCTAATCGTTCGGTACTGTGGGGATGAAAAGGCTAGTTTTTTCAACTAGCCTTTTTTGTTTGTATTTTATTTTGATCGTGCTATGTTGGTAGTGTCACTAACGACACAACTAAAACAAGGAAAAGCAATGAAATGTATTATTTGTAGTGAAAACTATGACGGTTATGGGCACAATGCCGAACCTATCGCCAATGGGCAATGTTGTGATGATTGCAATCACCACAAGGTTATTCAAACTAGAATAACCCTTGTAAATTACGATAAACAAAACAAGATTGAATATAAATATCGTACCAATGTGGTTGAGATTTCCATTCAAGGCAAGTTTGCTGGTGATGTGACTACAACATATGATGATACAGGTACAGTGTATGCTTTTACGGCTATCGCACACTTGCCTAGTGGTGAAACTGTCAGTCGTGATTTTGTTGTTGAAAACAACGACCAACTGTCGGCTAGAATACATAGAATTGTGGCAATACAATGGGTTGAGGTTCAGCATTGCTATTTTGGATTGGAGAAAAAATGAAACATATCGTAATTTACAAAGGCACTGAAAAGTCGTTCCGTAACATGAAAAGCCTACATCGTTGGATCAAACGTGCATGGCTTAAAGACGATCAAGGATTGGATTTTGATGAATACATTGATCAACCATCCATCCAAATCTTATCGTTGCCAGCAGACCAAAAAATGCTTGACTTGTACCGATTGCAAATCAATGCCGAAAAGGCACTAGAACGCATTGAAAAGGCTTTGGGGACTGTACCCCAACCACAAGTCGATGAAACGGTTCAAAAGGCGATGAATGACTTTATTGACGACTTTATTGACAAGCAATAAGCAAAGTCAAAGCATGATAGGCGACCTCTCAATGGGTCGCCTATTCTGTATTAGAGTGATCGCAACAAGTGACAGATCACATGAGCATAGATATAATATATTGAATACATGGAGATACAACATGATTGAATTAATACGATATGATGCTGACAGCATCGCAATCAAATTGGACGGAAACACTGTTGGTTGGATAACTAAAAAACAGGACTGGACTGGCGAAACAAGGTATTACGGTAGTGGTCACAAAGATGTTATGAAGACGATTGGTTACGTTGTTCGATTTGAAATCGGCTATCCATATAGAGATCATTTTAATGGTGAAGAAGTTTTTTTCAGCAAGGGATTTGCAGTAAAGGTAGAAAGTGGTCTTCGTGGATCGGGTTATTCATTCTCAATGAAAAACGGATTACAACTCAACAAAGGGTATCTTAATGAACAACCAGTAGAAACACATTGTGAAACACCACGAAAAGCATTGGCTATGGCTAAAAAATGGGCAATGGATGCACTTGAAATCGTTGCCGATCAATACGGATTATAAATATGACAGTTCGACCAATTAACAATCAATTCGCTGGAATGAGAGCCAATCCGATTGACCTTGACGGACAATCACATCATCCCAAAGTTTGGCACTTGCCGACATGGAAACAAGGTGACGATACTACACGAATTGCAGTATTAAGAGAGATTGCTAGTCGTGCTGGTGCTGACCCTAGAATGGCAACTTTGGCAGTGAACATTCTACGCAAAAACGGCATCCAACCGAGAGATTACAAAGGACAAGCCCAAGCATTATTGAAATGGGTACAACACAACGTCTATTACATCAATGAGCCGTCTGAACGTCTTCAAGACCCTACATATACCTTGAAAGTGATGTACGGTGACTGTGATGATATGGCATTGTTGTTAGCAAGTCTGTACGAGGCTTGTAGGCTTGAATGGCGATATGTTTTGAGTGGCAAGGTGAATGGTAAGCATGCACGTTGGATCGAGGGCGAGAAACTACCCAAGAACGGTCGTTGGTCGCATATCTATCTGTTGGTAGGCTATCCACCGTTTCAGCCACAGAAATGGCAATTTGCCGAACCTACGTTGCGTGGTGTTGATCTAGGCTGGGATATAATCCAAGCGATGGACAAAGGTCAAAGCATTCTACCCGAAATGGGGCAAGTAGAGGAGGGTGTATTGCGATTGGACAAATCAAAGCAATTAGAGCGAAAAGAACGCAGACAAAAAATGTTCAAAAAAATCAAAGAGAAATTAGAGATTGAGAACTTGATTGCTGATGCTTTGATCGTGTCAGTGACAACCGTTGTCACTGGCATTTTAGCCAACAGTCTGAAAGGTTTCTTCAAAAAATGAAAATTGGGATTGAGTATAACCCAATCCCAACCAACAACTAACTAAAACCAAAAATTAAAATCCATATACGTAGATGGTTCAGCGCTCGCAGGTGGTGGAACAGGTTTGACGCCTCCTTCACAAACCAGCGCCGCCAAGCCCTGCAGGAATTCTTGCGTGCGCTGTGCCGCCAAGATCCCAGCAGTGATACGCTCTCGGTGTTACTCCAGACAAAGGCCATTTCCGACTGGGAGTTGAATGATAGGCTCAATTCTGCTGAGGTGCGAACCCTAACCCTAACCCTAACCCTAACCCTAACCCTAACCCTAACCCTAACCCCAACCCTAACCCCAACCCCAACCCTAACCCTAACCCCAACCCTAACCCTAACCCTAACCTTAACCCTAACCCTGACTCTGACGCTGACCCTGACCCTACCACTAACTCTATACCGATAGGTTGAGGACATTCGAGAATTGTGCGAGGATATGGAGCAAGATGTGGCGGAACAGACGGCGGACATGGGCTTCCGCATTGACCAGCTAGAGCACCGCACTGAGACTTTTACCAAGATGTTTTCCGGTGACTTAACTGACGAAGAAGGTGGCATGGTCATCCCGAACCTCGCGGAAATTGAGAGTCGCTTCGTGAGCAAGGAGTTGTTTGAGACGCAAGTAGGCACCATGATGAAGTCTCAAGTGGGGGAGACGGCGGAGCAAATGGTGCAACTTCGAAATAGAACCGCACGCCGGATGATCGGGGATGCATGCAAAATGCTCTCCAAGTATACCCACCGCATTATCGTTGGCCGTATGAGTCGAGCGTGGAAGAAGTGGATGCGCATTATCAACGCCGCTAACGAGGTGAAAGCTGTTGCAATGAAAAAGATCGGTGGGCGATTGCGATTAACCGTTAAGAGGTTTTTAGCGGGACCTGCAGTGTCTCTCTTCTTTAACCATTGGAAGAAGTTCTGTCATTGGGGTGACATGGTACATTCGCGTCGTTTCCAATTACGGAGCATTCTTGAATTTTGGCGCGGGCGTCTCCCCCACTTTATCGACCGACGCGCGTGGCTCCATCGCTGGCGGCGCAATACACAAATCACTACTGTGGCAAAGTATGCCATTTCTGTTCGCCAAGAACTGGGAATGGTGGAGCCGCCCGCCCCAGAAGAAGACCCTCACTATTTCGCTAACTTTTCTGCGCGCTCCATGGAGCGTATGGAGGGCGATGATCACGGTCGCCTTGTCATGTTGGGCTTCCTCATGCAAGCGATGCACGCCCGTGTGGAGGACGCTGCGCACAAGGGTGATAACCACATCAAGGCAATAAAATATCTCGAAAATCTTGTCAAGGAGGTCAAGGAAAGCAGCGTGAGTCAGTTTGAATCACGCATGTCAACGATTGAAGGGGTGGTGAAGAAGCAGCAGAACTTCAACGTATCACGATTGGATAACCTCGAGATGCTGCGTGACCAGGCAGACCGCAAGAAGGTGGACGACGACGAGCAACTTGACGTGAGGCTCACTGGACACGAAGAACGTCTGCTAGAGCTCGAGAAAGGGCACCAGGATCAGGAGAAGAAGCTACGGTCCGCACTGACGCTGCAGGGTGAGCTCATGGAACGTATTGATCGCCTTGAGAAACAACAAAAAAGTTTGGGCAAGGACGTTGGGGCTGCGCGAGAGGTAGCTGACGAAGGACTTAAGATTGGTCGTGCTGCCGGTGTTGAGAGTGGAGACAAATATGCTATTGTGACTGGGAGACTTTCATCAGTGGACGAGATGCTCGCAAGTGTGAATGCCTTTGCGGAAGAGGCCAACACCCGTATATCGTCTCTGGAGGGCACATCGCACCATGCAGAGAAGCGTATTTACGACGTGAATGAGCTTCTCGGCGGGAAAATCAAGTACGTTCAGGACTACATTGCTGCCCACGTCA
>CAKZLX010000127.1 GCA_937127265.1 uncultured Pseudomonadota bacterium | reverse complement strand
GATGGTGTAGGCTCTGTCTTTTGTGTTCGATTTTTTTGTGCGAAAGAAGGTTTTAAGAGTGCTTTCAATGCAGTGTGGGCATCTGGAAATCGTTCCTCTGTGGGTGCCAAGACGTTACTCAACCACTGCTTCCAATCTTCGTGGAGAAATTGGGCTGAGGACTCCCATTTTAAGTGGTGACCCCACAAGAGATCTTTGGGCTCTCTTCTGGTTAGTAATTGTAAGGCGAGGACCCCAACGGAATAGACATCGGTTGCCAAGGTTGGTTGTCCCAATAATTGCTCTGGTGCTTGATAGCCTAAAGTACCAACTCCTATGGTGTGTCCAAACTCTTTATTCTGTTGTTCTGTCGCCAAACCAAAATCGAGCAAAATCAATTTTTGGTTGGTGTGATTACGGATAATGTTGCTGGGCTTGATATCGCGATGCAAAATTGGTGGGCTCAGCTCTTGCAATTCACAGACAATTGCCAATACCTCTCGTACAATCTCAATCACTTCCCGATTGTTGTATCGTTTGCGCTGATATTCTTGTTCGAGATTTTCCCCACGGATGTATTGTTGTACCACATATCCATAGGAAACCATCTCGGAAACGTGAATGAAACTATCATAGACTGTGGCCACAGTGGTTAGATCCAATTGTTGTAGGAGTTTGACTTGTTGTTTCCATTTCTCTCTGGCTTCAGGTACGATGCCACTTTTGGTTCGTTTGAGAATGACTTGCTCTTGGGTGTGTTTGTCTTTGGCCAGATAGACCAGATTTTCCCCACCTTCAGCAAGGACTTGTATTAATTCATATCGTTCTTGGAGAATAGTCATGGTCTTGGCAGAGCCTCCCTACATATGCTAAACTAATCATATCAAACTTTTGAGACAGTTTCATTTGTCATGGAGTGAATATGCCCCCTCAATCTCGTGTTGGTGACAATGCCATGTGTCCTGGTGATGGACACGGTAAAAAATGTTGTGCTCATCCGGTATCTGGTCCTGGAGTTGGTGGTTCCCCAGATGTTTTGGCTGATGGCAAACCCGTTCTGCGCATTGGTGACCCGGGTGTACACAGTGGATGTTGTGGCCCCAACACTTGGAGTGTAGCAGGAGGCTCTGGGACTGTATTCTTTAATGGTATCCCTGCGTCTCGAATTGGAGATTCTACTGCGCATTGTGGTGGTGGTGGTGCTTTGGTTGCGGGCTCAGGTACGGTGATCACTGGTGGCTAACCCCGTGCATCCTTCTGGGTTTAAACTTTCCACCGACCCCCAGTATCAAAAAGAAACCTGTGCTACCTGTATTTGGGGACACATTCGGGGGCCCGGAACCAAGAAATTGCGCTGTGTGGGTACCAATTTTTCAAGAGTCTCGCCTGATGATAAGGCCTGTCAGCATTGGACATCAAAAAATCTAGATTGTTTAGATTGTGGTGCTTGTTGTGGTCCGGCATTTGATGTGGTCGAGGTGAGTCGTCAAGACCCTGTTCGACGAAAGCAACCGGGTTGGATCACCAAGCGTGATGGAAGGTATCAAATGAAGCGGCGTCCAAACAACACTTGTTCCGCTTTGGAACAAGATATGAAGTGTACCATTTATACGGATCGACCGCAGTGTTGTCGTGACTTTGAACGCGGAGGTGCCAATTGTTGGTTTGCTCGTCGCAGAATTGGGTTGATGTAATTTGAGGGGGCCGACCTTACTCTTTACAAAACTCTGGGTCAGGAGAGGCTGAGAGACACATGTTAAAGGCATCGTTGGTGGGTAATTCTGCTTGTCTGGCATAGTCCAACCATTCTCTCGATAAATCCTTGGCTAGTCCACGGGCTTCTTGGGTGATTTGATCCAATTCGGCAGTCCTTTCTTTGGTGTAGGCTTTTTCTGCTTGCATCCAGATTTCCAAGGCCAGTTGAGCACGCAATTGGTAGAGTTTATTGGACTTTGTCATGTAGTCTTGTCCTTCCGGCCATTGGTTTCGAGTCTCAAAGGTGTAATCGGTCCAGTACAGTGCCTCTTTAAAATATTCAGAGCCTTTGTTGTGCAAGAAAATAGCAAAGGAAAAAGTCATGTCTGGCTGTGAGCGATCGATATTCTTTAAGTGATTGCGAACGCGTATTTCCCAACTGTCCCAGTTCTTTTTGTTGAGATCGTTGTTGATCAACAACGTAGAGAGATGAGACTTTTTACTTTGCAGACGTTCCAGTCGTAACTGCGCTTCAAGACAGGCAATCACCTCTGGACTTAATTCTCCCATCATCGCATCAGGTTCTAAGGCGGGTAGATCTTCGCAGATTTTAGGATCAAAGGCGACAATGTTTCCAAGGTTTTCATAGTCTCTCAACATGCGTTGGGCCTTGAGAACTTCAGGGATGTGTACCATCCACTTCATTTCAATGCTGCTGTCGGCAAAGCGTTCTACAAACCGTTGAAGGGCTTCTTCGCCTTGCGTGCCTCCTTTTTGTACATCATACATCACATCGTTCCAAACCTTTTGTGCCTCTGCTTTGATCGCTTCGGATTGATTGGCAAAATTTCGCATTCGGATAGCAATCGACATCTCTTCAAACTTTGCATCGGTAGGGATGTTTTCCAATTCCGGAGAAGAGTGGATTGGCCAATCGGTCACATCTGGGTGTTCAAACACTGTACTTTGATTGGGCTGTCCCAATTGGTGCATTTTATCTTGAACGAATTGTTGCAATTCTCCCATAGAAACCGTACCGTCAGCAGTCCCCGTCAGTTCTCCATCCGCCCACCCTTTGATACCGCCCAGCAATAGGTAGGTGAAGATGGAGTGTTGGGCCTGAATGTAAATCGGTGAATGTTGGGTGGTACTGTCTGATAGCCACAGAACTTGGTCGGGATCGTTGTTGGCAATGCCATAGGGTGTATTTTCCTTGAAATCAGTGATGGGCAAACCATCTCTCCCGACGGTTCCAAACCCCGCGTCGACAATCAATACCACTCGATTTCCTTTTTGGCTGGTTTGCTCAAAGATACTGTTCAATTCAATCCCTTTGCTTTTCAAATCGTTTGGATCGGCATCAATGGGCAAAAGATAGCGATTGCCATTGTTGTCGGTGTAGCCATGTCCTGCAAAGTAAATCCACAAGGTTCCTTTGCGAGAGGTTCGACGATAGTATTTGGAGAGGGCTTTGTTGAGTTCTTCTTGTTTTCCATTTTGAATGTAGGTCATCCGATATGAAGATACCCTTCGTGTATTTTGCATGAAAGCATGCATAGCCGAGGCATCATTGTAAGCGTAGACTGCTTGGGGTAAACGGTAATAATTCTCATTACCAATGACAATTGCCGCATCTCGACGATTTTTAATGTCACCAAGGGGTGAAGGTTCTACAATCGGTGGTTCACTGGCCAAACTGGCATTGCAGAACATCGCACACAGTGTGGAAATCGAAAGAAACTGACTTAGGGTCGAGAGTTTGGAAAACATGTTTGCTCCTCACAAATAGGATTGGGCTATGTTACCTTTATCAAACCATTTTTGCATTGTCGAAGGAGTTTCAATGCCGTCTTGGCTTCGCCAAAAAATTAAACAAGCACAATCGACCGGTACTCATTTGGCTCTTTTGATGCGAACATCACCTCGACTGGGTCGACAGGTTGCTCAAGAAATTGCCGTTTGGGATCAACGATACGGAAAAGAGTTTCGACAATGGTTGGTCGAACTATTGGTCACTTTTCGAGAGCGTGAGAAGGTGGTGCAGGTCATCCTCGATACCAATGACCATCTTTTAAAAGAGTGTGGTAATTTTCAACGACAACGTTTTCAGCAACAGTTGTTGGTGGTTTGTCGTTTGGGGAACCAACGATATTTTTTAGAAGATGTTTGGATTATCGGTATTTGGAATGTATTACCCAAGTTGTTGGCACAGTTTGATGACCAGTGGATTCAGTCTTGGGTGGAACGATCTCTGTCTGGGTTTGATACGGTTGAAGGCGCACTTTCTCAAATTCGCATGGAAACCAAAAGAAGTGTGACTAGTGTCAAACAATCTGAACAACGGGTCTACTTGCAGGATATACAATCTCGATTATGGCCGTATATGGAGAGTCATCTCGGTGAGTGGCAGGGGATGGTGCAGATTCAAGTGTCAGAGAATACGCCACGAACAGACAGCATTGATTTGTTCTTACCCCCATTTGTCGAAGGTACTCACAGCGAAGGATGGTTGACCTATCGATTGTGGGTTGCTCGTCTTACTGCTTTCTTTGAGTTTGGTAGTTTTGACTTTGTGTTGTCGGAGGTATTGGAAGAACTACCCGATGAACGTGAACAAGAGTTACGGATGGAACGGTTCTTTCGTTCGTTTCGAGACCAGTCTTTGGCTAAGAAATTATTCTTTGGTCTTGAAGAAGTCAGGGTGTTGTCTCATGTCCAAAGGGTATATACAGGTATCGCCGAGCGCGTTGTGGCGCAGGTGAGTATAGAACGCCAAGTGTTGTTGTCCCAGCCAGTCTCATCTCCATTGCAACGGGCCGTCCAAGATGTCTTTCGTTTGTTTGAACCATCCGTTCAAGTGGATACAATGCATCCTGTACTACAACCATATATCGATCGACTGCTGGCACAGAAAAACCTAGATGCCACCGTCTATGACACCATCTGTTTGGTACAGGGGCTGTGTCAAACTTTATATACCCTACATCGTTCAGTAGAAGATTCCAATCGTACTCTTTTCTCCACCGAACAAACCTCACCACGTCGACGCCAAATTCGATGGCTGGCCGAACAGCACCAACAGAAACGACCATCAGTGTCCATCGTTCAGGTACAGAGAACGGTGGTATCACAAGACGACATGGCCGAACAGTTACAATTTTTAGAGAACAATCCCTCTTCGGTAGGGGCATTATTAGCAGAGAGAGAAAAAGATGCTGAACCGTTGAAACCGGAGTTTGTGGTCGATGGACAACCACTCAACGATAAAGGATACCGATATCCCGAGTGGGACTTTCAATTGCAAGATGAGCGTCTACATTGGACATTGGTTCGAGAAATTGAAATGGATGCTCGACCGGAAGGTACCCAGTTTTGGGAAAAGGTTCAGCAAGAGCATGGGCCGGAGATGCGTAAGATTCGGTCGATCTTTCAAATGCTCAAAGACAATCTCAATACGCGAAAACGTGGATTACTCGATGGTGACAGGTTGGAATTCGATCGATGGCTAGATGCGAGGATTCAACGCAAACTCAAACAAACGCCCGATATGCGAATGTATTCAAAAATGGTCTTTCAAAATCGGGATCCTGCAGTGGCTTTTCTGGTCGATTTATCGTCCAGTACCAATGAAATTACCGAGGGTGCAATTCCCATTTTGGATGTTGAGAAATCAGCACTGTTATTGATGGCAGAGTCCTTGTCTAGCATCGGAGACCCATTTGCCATCTTTGGATACAGTGGGTTTGGTCGAGAACAAGTTGCCTTTTATATCGCCAAAGATTTAGAAGAGTCGTGGGGAGAGTCTCAACGGGCAAAAGTTGGGTCGATGAAGTGGAAAATGGAAAATCGCGATGGGGCGGCTATTCGACATGTTGTTCAGAAAATGAGTACCTGGACACAGCAGCAACGGATCCTCATTTTACTCTCCGATGGTAAACCGTTGGATTGTGGTGACAAGTATTATTTCGACGCCTATGCACAAGCGGATACTAGAGAGGCTTTAAATGAGGCAAGGATGGCTGGCATCACTCCTTTTTGCATCACGGTTGATCCTTATGGTCAAGACTACTTGCCTTTGCTCTATGGTCCGAATGGATTTGTGGCGATTGAAAACATGCATCGTTTTCCCGAACAACTAGCCAAAGTGTATGCTGCGATGACGCTCAAATAAGTCAAAGGTGGAAAAAACAGTCGTACTTGGATAGACTATTGTCACTATAAAATGCTTTGTTGGGCATAGGAAGGTACATTATGGAAACAGGTCTCATTCACGGTCACAAAACACTGGCCTACTTGATGTTTGGTGCTGCTTTGGTCAATCTCGTGCTGGCGTTAATGCCAAATCGCAGTGCAAAAATTGTCAAGATTTTACATGCTGTGGTGATGAATGTAGGCAGATTGGCATTGCTGCTTGGACTCTCTTTGTGGGCTGTAAAGTGGAGTGGTGCTCCTGTGACTGCGATGTGGTGGGCGTGGTCCGCTTTGTTGTTGTGGGGACCGATGGAAGTTGTCGCCAAACGATTGGTCAAACCTGACATCCAGTACATGTTGGATGGTGGTGAGTCCTCTAAAAAACTGACGATTGGTTTAGCTGTAGAATTGGTTGTGATTACCATCATTTTTGGTTTGATGTCTGCCAAAGGCTTCCGTCCATAAGTCCATGCTTTGACCTAGACTCCCTTTACTCTTTATATATTCCCTCAATCTTTCTTTAATTTGTACTTCAGAGTTGTTTTATGCGAAATCGTCGCCCTCAAGGTTCTCCAAAATCCTCTCCCAAACGCAATACATCGTTCAAAAAGCGATCGTCTGTTTCCAAGTCACCAAGTGGTCAGCGCAGCGGTGATGGAGACCAAGACAGAAAAGGTTCAAGAGATGGAGAACGCAAGAAATGGAGAGGAAAATCTGGGGAACAGAAAAAGAGGACAGGAGACAAAGACCGTAAACCTTGGGGTGACAAGTCAAATTCTGGTGGTAAAGATCGAGGCTTCAAACCCAAAACGTCCAAAGACAAACGTGGTCACAGTCAGCATGGCAAAAGCAAGGTTGGTGCCAAACCCAAAGTGATGACCCCCAGTACTTGGAGTGCCAAGGGTGAAGCCGTAGTCCATAATGCAGATGGTAAAAGAACGTTGGTATGGTCGGGGATTCCCTTTGAAAAAGCGGTCGTTCAAATCACCCATCAAGGTCAACACCAGCAATATGGGTACATGAAGTCGGTTGACAAACCATCTGATCAAAGAGTAGATCCAAAATGCAAGCGATATGATCGTTGTGGGGGGTGTCCGTTGATGCACTTGTCCGATGAAGGGCAAGATGAAGCCAAACTGCAACTGTTTGCACAGGCTATGGATAGTGCTGAGGACTCTCGCTTGGTAGAGTATGAACAACAACTCTCTGAAGGGAAGACGACCGAAGCATTAGAAGAATTGCCATCGATTCAATGGCCTGACTCGCTTATTCGTGTTGGTAGTGATGAAGGATATCGGATGGTGAGTAAACTGGTGGCCGGAAAAGCCAAGCATGGAGCTTTACGTCTTGGCGCCCGCAATCGTGACGGTGCAATTGTACCCATTCCGGACTGTGTGGTCACGGATTCTGATTTGAATGTGATTGGCAAAAAAATCACTCACTTACTAGAAGTGCTCAAAATATTTCCGTATACTCCATCCAACCGTAGTGGTGTACGGTACGTTGTATTGCGTAAAAGTCGTGCCACCAAACAAGTGTTAGTCACGTTGGTTGTCACGCAACGAACCCATTTTATTCAAGAGTTGGCGGAACGCATTTACAATCTGCCCTATGACATTCAAGGGGTGTTGATACATCTCAACTCTGAAAAGGGCAACGCTATTTTTGTGCGTGACGAACAGGGTAGGGTGCGAACCAGTACCTTGGTTGGTAAACGAGAGATCGTCGAGAGAATCGGTGGGATAAACTATCAGATTGGCGCTGGAGACTTTTTTCAAGTGAATATACGGGTTGCTGAACGTCTCCAACAAGATGTGTTGGCGATGTCCAAAGCATATTCGGATTATCCGATGATTGATTTGTATTGTGGTGTGGGGCTATTTTCTTTGGCCTTGGCTAAGGAACATGGTTGGGCGATGGGAATTGAACAAGTAGATGGCGCCATTCGACGAGCCAAGCAATCTGCATCTTCCCAAAATATTAACGCTGATTTTGTCAGTGGTGATGTCTTTGAACAATTGGATGTGGTGGAGCGAAAGATACAGACCGCCTCACCGTTTATTGTGGTGGACCCTTCGCGAACTGGTCTGGCTCCTGGGGTGGTGGCGTCGTTAGATGAATTGAACCCAGTTGCCGTTGCCTATGTATCTTGTCACCCCAAATCATTGGCTCGTGATTTGATGGAGTTCCGAGAAATGGGGTGGACCGTTGACGATGTCAAACTCTATGATATGTTTCCAAATACCGTCCATATTGAAAGTTTGGTGTTATTGAAACCACCAGCTGACAGAACCTTTGTGCAAAAGTTGTCAACCCCCAAGAAACATCGAATGCGAGTTCGACAAAAGTTGGACCTTCCAACCGCAAAAGATTCACCAACTGATGATGAACAATGAAAAACGGTTAGAATAAGGTCAACACTGATTTTTCTATTTATACAGTTGATACGACTGAGGAGTACATAATGTTGTTGGCTTCTTTATTATTGTCTACAGCGCAAGCCGCAGATCCTGTTTTTGTAGCACCGTTTATCGCAACGGATTCCGCAGCAGAAGAAGTGGCAGACCAAATTGCCGATATCATCTTGGATGAACTCGATCGAAACGCAAAGGTCACAGGGAAGGGCGTTTCTGAAATGAAACCGATTCACGATACCAGTGCTGAAGATTACATGTTGGGTTGTTTACCTGATGAATTTGTTGGATGTGCATTTGTTGTGGGGAAAACAGGTGAGGTTACCTACTCGGTTACTGGGAAAGTCAGTCCCTTGGAGCGCGGTAGCCAAGTGGATTTACGGATTGTTGAAATCTCAACTGCTCGTGAAGTCTTTCAGTTGACCACCCAGTTACAAATTGGTAGTGAAGATATGTTTGCCGAAACGGTTTCGCGTACCTTGACCGGTTTGTTGAACGGTACGATTACCTCTGATGTTGATGTTCGTACCGAAGAAGAAGCCGATCAAGGACCCAATGCCGAAGAGGTAGCAGCAATGGATGCTTTTACCCAAGAAGAAGGTGGGGCTGAAACTGTCGAGGAACGAGTGGAAGTCGAAGTCGATGAAACCGTTCTCACTGAAGAAGATATTGCCTATATGATGCAAATGGAGGGTTCTAAGGAGTGGGACCGTTTGGGAATGAAACCCAAGGAATATATGGTCTATTTCAACTCGGGGATGTCTTTGTCTCGTTGGAAAGCACTCAATCGAGGACGCAAAGGACAAATCCTGATTCGTGGTGATTTGGGCGTTGCCAATGGGTTGTACAATGGGAAATACTATGGTCGGATTGCCAAATCGAACATCGATCTTTCTCCAATTGATGTTTATGCTTGGCAAACCTTAGAACGTGGTAGCGGCTTAGATGTCACCGGTTCAGTTTCCTATGGTGTTTTATCAGAGTTGGATGTGGGTATCATGGGTGGTGTAACCACTGGAGGATTTGAATTGGATGTTCACTCTTTTGTGATTGGACAGTTCTCTGCGGTACCACCAGCCAATACATATTCAACCAACACCTCCTACGTTGGATTACAGGCGTTATATACTCCTGTGGTCATGCCGCGTGTGCGACCGATCGTGGGGGGACAAGTTGTTCACTATCGCTCTGGTGCGATGAACTTTGATTTTGGTGGCGAGGCTTATCCTGCCTTACCGGCTGCTAGTTTTACCACCTTAGAAGTGTTGCTTGGTGGTGAGATTCGAATGAATGATGTGTTTGATGTTTATGCCCATGTACCGATTGGTGGGGTATTAAACTTCAGTAATGCCCCGAGTGTCGAACAGCAAAATGGTGGTATTCTCAGTGTCAATCTGGAAGACACCAACGTTGCCAAAGTCACTCCCCCAGATCGATTTGGACGTATGGGTTTCAGTTTGAATCTCGGTGTGCAGTTTCGTATCCCAGTGGTGAACGAAAAGGTCAATGCACTCGATATGTATGAGTAATTCCATTGTCACACTCACTCTTTCGTCGATGGGTCTTGTGGATTGTTGATCATGTGCGTCAGACATGGTTAATCGTAGGTCTCTGTATTCTGCTTTCGTTGATTGCGGCATCATTTATGCAAATCAACACCAATATTTTGGAATTGCTACCCCCAGATGAGCCCACCACCTTGGCCGTGAAGCGTCTACAACAAGAGGACGGAAAGTTAGGTGCCTTGACAATCGGTGTGAAAGGAGACACCGAAGATGTTCATCTGGTTCTCGATGATTTGCAAGCCCGCTTCGAAAGCAGCGAAATGGTGGAGTTTGCAGTGTATGAGATTCCCCAAGAATGGCAACAGCGACTGGGGTTATTGCAGTTAACTGTTCCCGAACTACGAGATTTGGAAACCCGATTGCAAAGTGGCTTGGCCTTGGGACCTGCGGCAAGTAACCCGATGCTGGCCTCCCAATTGTTTGCTTTGGGGCCACTGACCGAAAAATTAGCCAATGCTGACGGTGTATTGCCAACGCCTGACGATGGTATTTATCGGCTAATTGTTCGACCTACTGGTTCGCCGTATGATCCTACTTTTGCCAAACCCTTTTGGGACTTTGCCAACCAAACCATTGATGCCACTGATTTTGATGCGCACAACGTGGATATGGTTTGGCTTGGTGGTGCCTATCGACATGCTGTGGAAGACCGAGAAGTGATCATTCGAGATATTTCGACCACTTCGGTAGCCTCATTCTTTTTGGTGCTGATTTTGGTGGTGGTGGCTTTCAAAGACCTGAAGGCTCTACCAATTTTGTTCATTCCTTTATTGGTGGGCTCTAGTGTGACCTGGGGATTTACGGCGTTGGTGATTGGAGAGGTCAACACCTTTACTTCTACATTTACCGCGATTCTCTTGGGGTTGGGAGTGGACTTTGGGATTCATCTATACTCACGATATCGTGAAGAGTTTGCCGAGGTTGGCTCGCAACGTGAAGCCTTAGCCATCGCTTTCGAAAGTGCTGGTCCTCCTTGCTTGACAGCTGCGATCACCTCGGCGGGTGGTTTTTTGGCATTGCGCTTTGCGGGTTTTGTGGGTTTCCAACAGTTGGGGATTGTCCTTGCAGCTGGTGTGTTATTTTGTTTGATGGCTGTGTGTTTGACCTTGCCCCTGATGATTTTGTGGTTGGACAATCAAAAGACCGATGTTTCATTGTTGCGTCCTCCTTTCAAAGCAGGTGTGCAAGTCAAGTACAACAGTGCCAAGTGGTGGTTGATGGGGATTGCTTTGTTGGCATCGTTGTCATGGACTGTGATTCCCAAATTATCCTTTGAATATGATTTGTCGGCTTTGCGTCCAAATGGTTTGGCCTACAATGAACTGTCAGTCGCGGAACGTGCTGTGGCCAAGAAGTCATTTCAGCCTTTGGTGGTTAGCGTCAACAGTGAAGCCGATTTGTTGACCGTTCACCAACACGCCACTCAAATTGTTGCTGAAAAACAAACACCCTATTTACAGCAAGCGATTTCGATTTATTCAATTTTACCACCTGATCAAGCCGATAGACTAGCGATTTTACAAAAGATTCAAACGTTGAGTGCCAATCCCAACATGGTGTATCTACCAACGGCTATTCAGAAAAACTTGCAGTCCCTAGAACAGCAAGACTTGTCGCTGATAACCAAGGCTGATTTACCACCGATGATTCAAGGTTTATTGGGAGCCAGTTCGGGGACTCATCGGGTGATGCTTATGCCCGATGGCAACATGTGGGATATCCGAGAAAACAATGAATTGGCGACTGTGGTACACCAACTGTTTGAAACCGACTTGAATGTAGAACTCGAAGTGGCTGGTGAGTATTTGGCGATGGCATCGTTGTATCGATTAATTTCCAAAGACGGATTGCAGATTTCAGTGGTGGCATTGTTGATGGTGTTTCTTTTTTCGTGGGCCGATATGAAGTCCTTGAAACGTTCATTGTCGGCAGTCATCATTTTATTGATGGGGATGTCCTGTGCCGGTGCTGCTCTGTATATGGTCGGTGTGAAAATCTCATTGGTGAACTTTGTTGGCATTCCGATTGTGATGGGTATTGGGATTGATGTCATCATTCATCTTTTACATCGCATCTCTGAGGAGGGACCCGGTCGTGTTCGTTTTGCCTTACGTACAACAGGGTTTGCTTCGTTTTTGAGTGCTGCGACAACCATTTTATCCTTTTCATCGCTTTTGTTTGCCACCAATCGTGGCTTGCATTCTACGGGTAAGATGAGCGTGGGCGGTTTGTCAGTGGTGACTTTGATTGTGTCTATTCGCGTCC
>CAKZLX010000126.1 GCA_937127265.1 uncultured Pseudomonadota bacterium | reverse complement strand
CTACGATGATTGGACTGTATTTGCCGAGTGATTACGCCAAAGCTAACAAACCGGTGGTAACCACTAGCACATTGAGTGGGATGTTTGTATTTGTGTATCTTACCACCGCGATGATTGTAGGATATGCTTTTCAACAAACGATTATCAAAGGTCCTGAGTATAGTTCTAGAATTCGTTATGATATTCAAGGCGACAAAACACTGAAAAGGACGATGAACCCGCGACTATTTTTATTAAACGACAGACTCCAAGTATCTGGTCAAATCGTCGATATGACCTATGATCCAGCAGCAAAGTCAGAAGGGGAAGATGGAGATGAAAATCCAACGTTTGCTTCTTCCTTGGTAAAGAATGGGAAAGGAGAATATCTCTATGATTATTTTGATGAGGGCGATTACTTTTTGCATCGTTTTGAGCAAGAGCATGCGTTTTCCCTCAAGGGGTTGAGTCAACGAACCTATAAGGATGCCGCATTTTTAAAAAAGAACTGTGTGTTGAAAGATGGTGAATACTATTCCTTTGCAGGTACTTCTTACCAAGATGCCATGAAAAGGATTGAGCAGTTTGAAGATTCCTTGGCTGAGGCGACCGCAGACTTGAACGTGAAAGATCTTCCTCATTACAATTGCTCTGTCAACAAAGTGTTCCGTGGACGATTGTGGAAGGAGAAGTTGATTGGTCAGCCAGTGAATGACAACGACCCATTGGCCGGGTGTGCTTTGGATGATGGTCGTGTTTTTACACCGATGTTGTCATCTGACTCCAGTGTCCGAGATCCCGCTCATAGTGTTTGGTACTTTCGTTCAGGTGAAAAGACTCGAGATACCTATAAAATAGCCTTAGAACAGTACATGAAACATGGTGCTGACCCTGAACTGTTGATGAAACCGTTGTCCCATGACGATGTTCGTGATCAATCGGCTGATCTGTGTGTTGTGGCGGTTTGGCACACCAAAACTGAGGAGAGAAAAGGCGTCAAAGGCGCTGAAGGCATCTGTATGGTTGATGGGGTGGAATACAGCCACAATGCCATTGATGAGAATCCACTGAGCAATCGTTCTGCCAGACAAGTGTTGATTTCCTCGACCAGTATGTATGATAATATGACGGTTGTATCGGTTGAAGGTGAAAATCAACCAACCACGGAAGACAACGAGGACAATAACTTTGAAGCCTTCGTTGGTCCGACATTATCTGTAGATCCAAATACTTGCTATGTGCAGGTTGAACGTGCTGGTTGTGCGATTGATGATATGGTGTATATTGATCAAAACGACCCTGATATTGCAGCAGGTATCGCCAAGCAAAAGATCTATTTTGGTTCCAATCGAAAATTGAACTTTTCCGATACGGTCTGTAAAGTCTCTCAAGAGCATCTTGGAAAGTTAAAGCGACTCAAGAATTTATCGAATTATGACGAAAAGGATTCTCGAATTGATGAGTCATTTTTCCACAAAAAAGATATCAAAACATTGGTTTCAAACTTTGAAGATCAGGTGGTGTCCTTACACAAGTTTGCCAAATCAGATGTGGACGCTCAAATCGCCTATGCCAAAGAGTTCCAAAAGGTGGTTCCGCAAACCATTGTGCCCATTTACCTGCACGGTGCTTTACAAAACGATGTTCGTAAGATTGTGGAAACCAAACGAGAATTCTATGATGCCCCATCGGTACAAGCCTTGGTTTTCAATGTCAAAACGGGTAAGATTTTAGCCCAAGCCCAGTCAACCCGACCACGGGCCTACTTTCCCGAAGACGACACCAGCATCCCAGATTCGAAACGCTATCCCTACGGCATCCCTTATCCATTAGAGAAGCGGGGTGATCAAACGATTAACTTTGAAAGTCTCTATAGCGACCAAGGTGTTTATGGGTACGGTAAAAACAATCTGGCCAATGCGATGGTACCAGCATCCACCTTTAAGATATTGCATTCCTTGGCGGCGATTGATTCCGGACACGCCGACTTTAAACACACTTGTTCCCATGGTGGGTTTTTGCCTAAAGATGCTGAGTGGGATTGTCTGAAGTACAATATCCCA
>CAKZLX010000125.1 GCA_937127265.1 uncultured Pseudomonadota bacterium | reverse complement strand
TGGTAGAAGCCTACCAAAGTCGAATCTACAATATTATTTATGGGATGGTTCACAATCGTGATGATGCCCAAGAGTTGGCTCAAGATACTTTTATCAAAGCCTATAAGAAACTCGATACTTTTAAACTGGGTACCAAGTTTTACACCTGGTTGTGTCGGATTGCGGTAAATACGACGATTGATTTTCTTCGCAAGCACAAAAATAAACAGACCTTGTCTTTTGAAGAAGGGATTGGCGTACAAGATGGCGCTAGTGTTTCTGATTTGCATTATGAATCCAATCCGGAAAAAGCAGCCATGCAGGCAGAAACAAAGCAAAAGATAATTAATGCGGTCGATAGCCTACCAGAGGACCAAAAACAAATCTTGATCCTCAAAGAGATCGATGGATTGTCCTATAAAGAAATCGCTGAAGTCCTCAACATACCGCAAGGAACGGTGATGAGTCGTTTGTATTATGCCCGAAAGAGATTGCAAGAAATTTTGGTAGATCTAGAAAGTGAATAAAAAATAGTTTTTGTTCGAATAATTTCAGGTGGGATTGCGTAAGTATGTTTGAGGAACAGAGCCATGGAACCATCAAAAGACCAGAAAATTACCCGAATCGAACTGTCGTTATTACGTCTTAGCGATGGAATTGCTTCGAAAGCAGACAAAAAGCGATTGGCGGAACATTGTTCATCAACCGATTTGCAGGTTTGGGAACAGTTGTCAGATAGAATCTCCAGTGCACTTATGCCAACAGGTTCGATCGATATCGCTGAAAGTACCATGCAACGTTTACAGGCCGAAACTTCCACATTACGACAGATATCGTCCAATACTTTGCGGAATGCATTGTCGGACCCCCGATTTCAACATGATCAGGGTCAGGATAGTCGAGCTAGATTGAACCTCACCGATGCTGTCATGGAGACGGTACTTGCTCAAGCGGACTCCAGTTCTGTCGTGCCTGTATCCGAAGAGGATTTGAGGCAACCAACGATTGATGAAATGACCGCAATCTCTGCAGACGATGACAACCTTACCCACAATGAAATGGATGATTGGTCGTTTCAAACCGGCTTCCGAAGTGCTTTACGAGATGAGCAGGGGGTATCAAAAGATTTTACCGATCGCATCATGCAACGTATTTTCTCGACGACAGAACAACCAGATATAACGAGCGAATTCCCCACGGATGACTTGGATGAAGATGTCTTTGTTTTGACTAGCGATCACGCTTTGGTCCAAGTCTTGGAAGATGAACTAGCCAACATCCAAGAAGATACTGAGGCCGAATTTGATCAAGCCTTAATGCTGGAACTGGAGACGACATTAGGTGAGGGTGAAAAAACACAAGAGAAACTGGGACTCAAAGACTCTCTACCTGTAAACACAGTAGAAGCCACACTTATCGGTGCTGATGTTGGCGCCCCAGAGTTGGATGTTGTCATGGTGACATCTACTGATCTTGAGTCGAATTTTGATCAACCGCCATTTGATGATGTGGTTGAATACACAGAAGAAGAATTTGTATTCGATGAGTTTCCTGCCTCTGTAAATGAATACGAAGAAGATTCTGACGATTTATGCAGTGTAGAAGAGGAGTTGGTCACCGAAGCCATGCTTGAAGCACAAGCGCAGAATGTTGCCCAACAATTCATGAAGCAGAACCTTGCCGAAGGACTACAAGGTGTTTTATTACACGGTGTACCACCGCAGGTGAATGTTTGGGAAACGATTGTCACTCAAGTCAACCGACCACCACTGCGAATATTACGTGATGATATTGAGGTGATTGATAAGGTGCCCACACCTGAGATCGTTGCGGAGGCACCTGCCGATGACAATGCAGTGGCCAATGTTGAGTTTATCAATTCCAAAAGCATTGATGCCGATTCTACAATCTCCAAAGTTTCGATTACGGTGTTGGGTTCATTTCTTACCTTGGCAGCTGCTTGGATGATCATTGTTTTACCGAGTTTGTTGCAACAAAATACCTCCTCAATCAATACGCCCAAACCGACTGTGACCTTTGAGTTGGCTGAGGTCAACCATTTGGAAGTCGAGGATTTGGAAGTGGCAGAGAATATGAATGTACAAATTTTACAAGGGGATGAAAACGCCCCAACCATCATCTTTATTGACGATATGGAGACCTTATGATGAAAATGAAAGCATGGCTCACAATGGCCTTAATGGGTGGTTTATTTGTGCAACCTGTTTCTGCACAAGAACATAATCAAACAGTGATCGTTGATGCCGAAAATACAAAAAAGATCGAATCGGTTCGCATTGAAATGTTGGTGGTGTATGCTACGGAGGCCAATAAGGCTGTCGATCCCCAAGTACGTCCTTTTATGAAGTACTTTCGCAATTACAAGTTTACAGGGTTTTCCTTGTTGGATTCTCAAAAGGCCAAACTGAATGATAATTCAGCACGGACTTTTATGATCGAAGGTGAGCGAAGTGTCACGATTACCCTTCTGTCCCATACCGAGAAGTCTGCCAAGATGAAATTGGTGATTGTTGAAGACAAGGGGAAACGAATCTTGGACACCACCGTCAACATCAATCGCAATGGAACCTTTATCGTTGCAGGGCCAAAGTATAAAGAAGGTGTGTTGTTCTTGCCGATTTCTGCCAAGTATTAACATTAGTCCACAGTTTTCTGAGAGAGAAGATGACCATTTTTCAAAAGATTATAGATCGTGAAATTCCTGCGAACATCGTTTATGAAGATGACATCGCTTTGGCCTTTCATGACGTACAACCGCAAGCACCATTCCACGTGCTGGTGATTCCCAAAAAACCGATCGTCAACATCGCCACTGCCACCCAAGAAGACAAGACTATATTGGGCCACTTGATGCTGGTGTGTGCAGAGATTGCCAAGATGGAAGGGATTGCGGAGCAGGGATACCGCTTGGTGACAAACATTAATAGTTGGGGTGGACAATCGGTCTACCATTTACACATTCATCTGTTGGGTAAGCGACAAATGCAGTGGCCTCCGGGTTAGTTGGCAATGTCTAGTTTAGTGACGGGTTTTGGTTCCTTTCCAGGTGTGCCTGAGAATCCTTGTCAAACGGTCTTGGCGTATCTTGATTCACGACGAGCAACAGAAATCGTTAGTCGTACGCTACCGGTTTCCTATCGTCGTTCGATTGTGGAACTGGATAAATTGATCGCCGAACGACAACCAAGATTTGTTGTCCAACTGGGAGTCTCTGCCAAGACCGACGTGGTGAAACTCGAACAGTTTGCCTACAACATCAGAGATGCCAGTATCCCTGATGTCGATGGAGATTATTGTAGAGCGGTACCAATTCGAGCAGGGGGATTGGCAGCAGCGCGACAAAGTATCTGTGACTTGCAGGAGTTACAACGGCAACTTTTGAGCAGGGGATATCAAACAGTGTTGTCAACGGATCCCGGAAAGTATGTTTGTAACAACATCTATTGGCATACTTTAGACACCTACCCCAAAACACCATCGGTATTTGTACACATTCCAATGCTCAATGATAGCAATCAACAAACGGTGTGTGAAACCTGTACCGAATTGGTGTTGTTGTTGGATACCCTGTACTGTACCGCTGTTTAAGGTGTCTTACAGACCAAAGAATCAACGGCGTGCAAAGGGGCATTATCACCAGCCATGAGGTCCCAAATGGCTTTGTAGACCAACCTTTGTCGTTGCAAGGTATTTTTGCCTTCAAAGGTTGCTGAGATAACTTCAATGGTGAAATGACCGCCGCCACCTTCTACAGACACTGTGGCGTCAGGAATAGCCTCTACAATTTTTTGTTTAATCTGATCTAGCATGTTTGCTCCTAAGATTGAATATTCCACACTTCTACAGTGCACTCTGCTGATTGTAAAACATGAAACCAATGCTTTTGGTATGGACTAACCGTATCCTGTTCTGACTTCACTTCAAGAAAGAAAAAATGGGCAGGGAGTTTCGATGGGAATGTTTTGTCGACTGTAACGACATCGCCAGCCGTGATACAAAGATCGGGTAGCCCACGGTGTGCATCGGTTGGAAAAAGTAGTTTGTGACGAAGGATGCAGTCTAAAACAGATGTTGGAACATTGTCGGCAAAGGTCAATAATGATTCAAGGGTATATTGTGACCAGTTCAGTCCACGGATACGGTACTGTTCGATAGGGTGAGCTAGTTTCGATACTTGATGGTAGATGATTTCTCGTGTGGAGTATTGAGTCAGTTCTCCAAAACGCTCTTCGATAGGTTCTTTACGTCGTTGATAAAATTGTCGTGTGTTGAAGTCCAAAGGTGCGGTTAAAATCGGAGAAGGAAATTGATCTTCAACCGGTAGAAACAAGATATCCAACATGAGCAAAGTCAATAATGCATTCCAAGGAGCATTTTCGGTTCTAAACCCAGAACGCCCAGTGGTTTCAATGTGTTGTAATACAGCCAATTCAACTGTTTCTCCATTGAAGGTTTGTCGGCTACCACGTTTTTTGGTTTTCCAGTGGAGTGTCCTCATAAAAGGAGATTGGATTGGTTTTAGTGGAGGGAAAGACTTTTTGAGTCGTCTAGCGAGGTGATTTCCGGTTTGACGTAATCTGATGCGGTCTAAAAGGCTATCGGTTTGATAGAAAGCCATTTTGAGTACATCGAGACCCTCCTTACCTCTGGACATTGACAAGAGCGAACGCGCAAGTCGCAATTGAATATCCAACCGGTATTGATGAGCATAGGGAAGTGTTTTTTGGAGAGAAGCAATGTATTCACCCGTCATCGTTTTCGGAACATTGTTTAAGAGATGAAGTATCCAAAATCGAAGCCCTGAAAAGCGAAAGTGAATGGGAGATAAGGGATAGCACAAGGGTATTTGTTCAGCGTTACCTTGCTTCCAATCTTTATAGGACCTATATTCTGTACGCGTAGCGTGTATCGATACTTGTTTGGTGAGTGTGTAGGGGTGGTATTGAATGGGAATCGTATCGATCTCCGCCAGTAGAAGAGGTTGTAAAGTCCCATGATGTGATAGGGTATAGGAGGCAACAATTTGTTCAAACAAGGCCTTGTGAACCAGTTGGAACATAGGAATAGGACGTGGAAAGTCTAGATTTTGGATACGATTGATACAATCGACTTTATTTCCACTGGTCTTCTGGCTTAAAACTTTACATAACTTACTAATTTGCTCTCGATTACATTGTTGAA
>CAKZLX010000124.1 GCA_937127265.1 uncultured Pseudomonadota bacterium | reverse complement strand
TGGTGGATAGACTTTACTACAATCTTATGATATCTCTTATAAGGATGAGTATTGGAAAAAAAACTTATTGCACACAGATTTTCCACGCAATGAGACTGCTCATAATTGGGATGATTATAGATTGTCCCAAAGCAAATCGCATCTATAATGTTAGTTCTGATTTTCATGCAAGATGTCATAGAGATTTTAACTCTTCTGCAAATGATTATATTTTTGGAAATAAAGAGTTGGTATTTAATAATGTACAGGCTTTAAATACAGATTCTAATGGAAGTACTCCCTACCAATTGAGTGGATATATAAGAGGGTATTCCTCGTTGGTTTACGATTTATACTGGTGGAATAGAGGCTCTCTGAACCAAAGTCCTCATATAGATTCAGATGCGTGTGGAATACCTGGTTACACTTCGAGTGAAGATAATTTCAATTGGGAGAATGGTCCTCTTAATACAAATCATCTCTGTCATACTTCTGCTGGTGAGATCGTGTGGATGTTACGATAACCAATAATTCACTTAACGCCCCACAAGGTTCACTTGTCGACCATAAACCCAAACACAAAAAGCCTCATTCATTTCTTGGTGGGGCTTCTTCAATTGCATCTTCAACAGTTTGCCACTAGCCAATCAAAGTCCCACTTTACCTCCCAAGTCGAAGGAAGGGGGCAACAAGAAATCGTACAATTATACCTGTTCCAACCAACCGACTTTCTGTAGATCTCTCCAATGACGATATCCAGCATTGATTGAGCATCCAGCCAACTTAGCCGCTTGGTATCCATTTTGTGGATGGTGTAATTTTATAATGGTGGCCACGTCTGCTCGAAAATTCACCCCAAAAAGGCAGCGATGATGGATCCATAGATTGATGTTGATCAGCTGTGATTCCGACAGAATCTTCTTTGGACTAGCAGCGTTCACTTGTGCCACTTCTATGCCAAAATCCATAAAATCTTGGTCTAATCCATGACGCTCAATAAAGAATGTATGGTCAGATAGTGTAGGAAAGGTTGGAGTATGTTCTCCGAAATGACGTCGAATGTGTTTCAGCAAACTATCAAAGCGATGGTCTTTGGTGTACTTGCGAACTTTTAAGAACAGTCCTCCGAGTAAGGCAAGTTCATGACTGGGTAGGTCGGTAATCATTCGTTTGAGACGTTCAACATGTATATAGGTCCCATAGGTTTGAAGCCATAACAACATTAGCCCAAACAATTTGCGATCCTTGGGAAAAGGTGCTTGTCGGATGGTGGCGAGGATGACTTCTTCAGGTGCCTCAAATATCGGTGTTTCTTGAAAGGTGATACCCAGCCCAGCCCATTGTTTATGAAGCATCATTGGAACCTCTTTCTTCGATGATTTCAGAAATGCAAATATCGACCCATTCTGGCCAATTCGGATTATCATCTTTGTCTTTGACCTGCTGTCCTGCGATATGCAGTTCATCGTCTGTCACTTGCATTGCGAGTAAATCTCGTATGTCTTCACGTCGATCACACATGGCATACAGCTTGCTGAAAATCAAATCGGCTCGTGATAGAACTCGAATTGTCAGGTGCTGACCCATATACAGTAAAGTGGTGCGATCTTGTCATCCACCCTCTAAATCTTGAACCAATGAAGCCGGACCGTTGTTCAGTCAATCTTCTGCCAGTTGATGTGTGTTGGCTATGGATTTGATTAATGGTTGGAGATGTTCGGGTATCGTAGGCACGATAACATCGATGTCCTTTGTTGGACGATTGTTGTATCCGAGAAGCTGAATCGCCGCTCCACCACAAATGGTTATCTCAAGATGTTCCGAATGCTTTCGCAATTCAGACTCCAGTATGTCAATTACGGATTTGATATTCATATCATACAATATATCATATTATATGATAGTATTCAATGAGTATCTGAGAGGTACAAAAGAGATTGGAAAGACAGATCTCAACTACTCGATTGCAACAAAGGATTCGCATCATTCCGGAACTTCATCTAGTCTTTATAGGATAGGTAGGGGTCACAATTCATCACTGTTGTTTTCATGATATACATTATGGATAAAGGCATGGAGACTATCATGAGCAATACACTACAAGGTAAAACAGCATTTATCACCGGTGCTTCAAGGGGAATTGGAGCGGCAATGGCCATTCGATTGGCAGAAGCGGGATGCAATGTGGTGGTGGCGGCCAAAACCAGTGAACCCCATCCCAAACTCAAAGGGACGATTCATCAAACCGTGGAACAGATTGAAGCGGTTGGTGGTAAGGGGTTGGCTTGTGTGGTGGACGTTCGAGAACCCGAGATGATTCAGGCGGCAGTCGACAAAGCGGTAGAAACTTTTGGTGGCATCGATATCCTGATCAACAATGCTTCGGCGATCTCTTTGACGGGTACCTTGCACACCACGCCCAAACGCTATGATTTGATGCACCAAGTCAATGTACGGGGAACTTTTTTGTGTTCACAAGCTTGTTTGCCACATTTATTGAAATCCTCAAATTCCCACATTTTGAACATTTCACCACCGTTGAACCTCGATCCCAAGTGGTTTGGTTCGCACGTGGCTTATACGATGACCAAGTATGGAATGAGCATGTGCGTATTGGGGATGGCAGAAGAATTTAAGGGGAAGGTAGCGGTCAATGCCCTGTGGCCACAAACGACGATTGCCACCGCAGCCATTGAATTCGCTTTGGGTGGAAAAGAAATGATGCGTCGATCGCGCAAGCCAAGCATTATGTCTGATGCTGCGTATTGGATTTTATCCCAAGGTATCGATACGACAGGGAATTTCTTTATCGACGAACAGGCTTTAGCACAGGCTGGGATTACAGATTTATCGTCTTACGCCGTAGACCCTTCTGTGGATTTGATGCCTGACTTCTTTGTGTAGGCAAAAGAGCGGTCTATCTGTTATCGATAGAATCAGATACAATACCCAGCGATTGAAATGGGAAAGGAGAGGAAGATGATTGCACTCTTGTTGTGGCTAGGATGTGGAGAGAAAGACACCGGTGTAGACAACCCGTTGATACTCGATGTCGATGGAGATGGTTTTTTGTCTGATGTCGATTGTGATGATCAGGATGCCAGTGTTAATCCTGATGCTGTAGAAGTCTGTGATGGATTGGACAACGATTGCGATCAGTTGGTGGATGATGGCGATGACTCTTTGAGTGCCGAGGCTTGGTTTGCCGATGTCGATGGAGATGGTTTTGGTAGTGGTGAAGCGACCTATGCTTGTGAATCTCCAGATGGTTTTGTGGGCAATGGTGATGACTGTGATGATAGCACCGCTGAAGTCAGTCCCAGCGCAGTGGAAGAATGTGACGGATTGGACAATGATTGCAGTGGTGTGGTGGATGATTTGTCGGCGGATTTTGCTGATCCATCGTTTGCTCGCTATCTCGATGGTGATGGTGATGGGTTTGGTGATCCAAATACCTTGTTTTATGCTTGTGATGTTCCAACGGGAGCCACCGATATCGCCGATGATTGTGACGATGGCAATGCCAGTATCTATCCCGATGCCGAAGAAGTCTGTGATGAAGTGGACAATGATTGTGATGCTGTCATCGATGAACAGGCCGATGGTCTAGCCCAGTGTGATGCTTGTAGTGATGAAGTGTTACCCAGTGTCACCGGTGATCTCAGCAATTCCATGCTCACGGGTGATGATGTACAGTCTTCCTGTGCTCAACCAGGGGCATCTGATCGCGTCTTTCGTTGGATTGCACCCGCTTCTGGTACCTTTGTCTTTTGGTCTGGGGTCGAAAGTTTGGCGGTTTGGAAAGAGTGCGGGGCCGAGGAGTTGGTTTGTGGAATTTCAGGGATCGCTCCAGCCAACGCAACTGTGGATGTTATCGAAGGTGATGTCTTGCAATTGGTGTTGGAAGGTGCCGAAGGCAGTGTGGCTGATTTAGAGGTATGGTCGTTGGAAGAGTTGGTCTGTGATGATGGCAACGACGACGATCAAGATGGCTTAATTGACTGTGATGATGATAGCGACTGTTGGTTTGATCCCGTGTGTGGTGGTTCTCAATGCCCCAATTTTGGACTGGTGGATACCGTTGATTATGTTACACCACTCAATGGTGATTACATTACCACCCAGGCACTGGGGAACTTTAGTGACAACCAATCGGCAACCTGTTTTACTAGTGGAGCCGCAGACGTCACCTTTTCTTACGAGGCGATCAGCAATGGTTGTGCCCAAATCTTTGCCAGTTCCAATGATGTAGACTTGCAACTGGCGGTGTTTGAATCTTGTGGTGGCAGTGAGATGGCTTGTAATGATGGTGCCAGTGCGACTACAACCCGTTTTGGTACGACCTACGGCGCCTACGTACCCTTGCAATTGACCCTTGGAACCGAATACATCATCGCCATCAGTGGTCAATCGCTCAGTGCTGACAATGTCACACTACACATTGATCGCAATGATGAAGTGAACTGTGCAGGGACACCTGTTGAATAACGTTTCTCAAGATAGAAAGTGCCATCCCAAAAAGCCGAGTAGTCCCAATACCGCCATCCAGTATCCCACTCCGAATTGCTGACGATGCTGTGAGGTTGTGTTGTTGGATTGCTCGGGTAGCACTTCGATAGGCGATTCTGTTGCATCTATCGACCATCTGCCCGTGCTTTCGAAGTGTTCGACCAACATTTTGGCCTCTCGCAGTGAAGAACCAGTTGCTTGACGGTACATTTTGATCGCTTGGATCTTTTTGTCTTGGTGCACCAAGTCTTCGATTTCTGCACGTTCGGTGGTAGATGGTTGCGATATTTTGGTCATGTCGATACCAGATGCTCAATTATCCTTTAAAGGCATTCAAGGCCAAACGGGGTACGCTGAAGATGGATTGGGTGGATTCGAAGTTGGTGAATGCCCGTCCCATACCCGGAAGGTTTTTGTGATCACAGAACCAAGGAGGGGTCGGTTTGATGGTAAAGGGGGCATAGACTACCGACTTTTCAGGGTGGTCAATCAACAGTCCGTTGTGTACCACACCCTTCCCAGAGCGAATGTCTTCCAAGGTATGTCCCGGATAGGCTCCCCAAGTCGGAGTCACCAAACCGTAAACCACCCCAGCCCAAGCATTGACACCAATCCCACCATATTTCAGTTTGGCGATGGCATCATCAAAGGCTGTTCCCATGCTTTTTCGGGTTTTGTCATCGATCAGCAAGGTCATGGAGAGTGTGCCCCAGATGTGGTCGTTACAAAAGTCGACAGCCTTGTTCAAATAGTCTGTGGCGTCGGAATACTCTTCGAGATGGGTCACTGCCAGCACTGCACAAAAGGCCTCGACGTTGAGGGCGTATTCATCTTCTTTGGCGGGTACATCGGGTAAGATGGTCCATGGAACCACATCTTCACTGCGTTCGCCAAGCACTACGGCATTGGGATAGTGCTTCAAGAATTGATCATAGCGACTGTGTGCACCGGGGTAGTAGGCTTTGCGGGGTTGATTGGCCGTAAAGTGGTGCTTGATTCGATCCATAAATTTGTCACGCAGGTTCCAGTTTTTGGGTAGCACCAAGACTTTTCCGGCATTGCAATTGAAGGAGGCATTGTGGGCAACCATTGATACCACATGACGGGCTTGGTAGTCCAGTTCGGCTGCACTCCAGTCACCAGGGACGATCAGCATTGGGGTCACACAACCCAATTCCGAGGAGATGGGTTTGGTGTTTTGTCGTCTGCCACTGGCTTTATTGTCCTCTGAACCCCAAACGATAGCATCGTGGGTTTGGCAAGAGCCAGTGATGTGGATAGTGTCGACCATGTCATGGGCACAGACGTACTTGCCGACTTCGGCACCTCCATAAATGACCGAGAGGTAATTGCCTTCAATGAGTGCTCGGAATGCCCGTACAATGTAGGGTCCCAAGTATTCGTTGACCGGATTCATTTTCAACAGAACGACTTCATTTTCCACAAACATTTTGTAGAGCATATCCAAGGGACCGATACTGCCTTGATTTCCTGCTCCCAGTACCAAAGCGACTTTTCCGGATTGTTGGTCACGAGCGGTGCGATAAATATGACCTTGGGTCAAAGGTTTACCCTTTTCCAACCAGACTTCAGCGGTGACATTGGCCAGCAATACTTTTTCCAAAAAATTGCGTGGATAGACCTCGGCAATTTCTTGTCCATCGGCTCGTTTACGCGTCTTGGGAATTTTGGGTTGTCCGTTGGCTTTTAAAGCCTCAATCATCATTTGGATGCCACGAACCACCACCGCAAAGGAACCAATCCACTCTTCGCCTTCACCGGCAGATCCTCTTTCCCAGCCTTTGCCTTTGCAACTTTGGCCGATCCATTCTTCGGAGAGGGTCATCAAATCTTTGAGGCACTCTTGCAGAAGAACCACCCGTTTTTCAGGACTGACATCCAACCATTTGTCTTTGCTGGCTTGCAGTCGTTTGAGGGCATTGTCAATGTCTTCGGTGGAAGTAGGGGGGAGAGCGCGTGGTGGTTCTGGAAATTTTGGTGATGCCATGGTTCCTCACAATAATAGGGTGTGGGTCAAAAAAGTGAAAAGGGTGCTTGATGCTATTTATTTGGTATCGTAGCCTAGAATTTTCGTCCAAAGATGAACCCTAAATTTATTGTTTTCAAGGCTTTTGTGACGGCAATAATTGACTGATGGCTCGCTTTTCAGCTTGGGCATCTCCACCAGACCAAGCAACATCCTGTGCTTTTTGTAGACAGGTTGCTATCATGGGTCCTTTTGGAACACCCCAATTTAACAAATCGGTACCAGTGGTTTGGCGTTTACAGTCTCTTCCAGTGTCGATCCACCATTGAATATGCGGTGTGAAGTTCGGATCGAGACACTCAAGAAGCAACCAGTGAACCGGTGTACTGTTATGGAGCGCCCTGCCGATAACAACGGGATTGGGGGCTTGATGGTCGAGATGGGAGAGTTGTTCTTGGATGGTTGTCATTTGTTTGGGGATGGTGGTCCATGCCTTGGTACCACCGGGTTGGATACTGATGATGGGTTGCCAAGCCTGTTGTTCATCCGCCTCTAGAGACAGACAGAGTTGCATCCACCAGCAGATTCTCCAGTGGTCAATCAAAAAGGCAAAATTGGTCAATTGACTTTGGTCGTGCAAGGTGACATCTTGCCACTTCGGCATCCAGCGTGTCCAAAGGTTCCATTTTTTAAGACGTTCCCATGTCAAAGAGGGATGACGATATTCTGGGTCTTCTTCAAATATTTTCTTTAATTCGATGCCTATTCGGGTCACACTGAGCATGTCGAACGGTTTGATATGGGGAATGGTATGTTGTAATTGTTGTCGAGAAATCGTTGATAGGTTGGATTTGTATCGTGTACAATAGCGAGCAGCACGAAATATACGAGTGGGGTCTTGCCACCATGACAGGGCGTGTAGTGTAGATATCTGGTGGTCTGTGATCGCCCCCAGACCATCAAACAGATCGATCAGTATTCCCTTTTGGATACCGGTAAGACCAATCGCCATGGCGTTGAGATTGAAATCTCGTCGTTGTAAATCGTGATCGATATCGGTGGGGGACACTGTTGGTAGTGAGGCCAAGGTTGGATAGGTTTCCGTCCGACAGATGGTGAAGTCAAGGGTTAGCGTTGGCGTAGCGATCCAATGCATACCACCAAAATCTAAAAAGGCCTGGGCTTCTCCACCAAATTTTTCTGCCAAGGTTTTGGTTAATCGTTCCACATCACCGAACACCGCAAAATCGAGGTCTTTATTGGGATAGCCTTGGAGAGCATCGCGGACCCAACCACCGATCAAGTAGACTTCGATCGACAGGTCGGTGGCCACAGTGGAGACCTGCTCTATCCATGGATTGTTGAAAATCTGGCTTACGAAGGGGGCAGATAATTGGTGTCGAGTTCGTAATTTGTTGAGAGAAAATGCATCAAGATAGCCAATCGCTTGTTGGTTTTCATCCATCACCAAACTGATAGGGTGTGTAATGACCCAGTGAGGGTCAAACTCTTCAAGGAGTTTAGACGCGGGAAGTGTGCTGATGGGCTCTTCGATGAAGGCTTCGATGGGAACGTCTTCGATCGGGTATTGTAAGGCTTGCCTAATGGTTTGGGTCTTGATGGCACCGATATACTCTTTTGCTTCATTTTGGATGAAAATCCAGGGGTGTTTAATTTCTTCAAGGGTGTTGCGGATCTTGCCAATCGCTGTGGGCTCAGCGTATGTAGGTAGAGCACGAGTACAAATGTGTTCGACTCGTAAACAGGGATTGGGTTCGAATAATTGTGTAAGAAGATGGCTCATGAATGTGGACTTTCCTACTACAAAAGACTGAAAATACGTTAGAGTAACCTAACAGAAACGAGGTGTGCTGTCCCGATAAAACGATGCTCCAATTGCAATCAACCCCTTTTGGGTAAGATTGAACCAGCAACCCAAGAACCATGTGGGCGATGCGGGTATTTGGAGGGTATGGATATCCTTGATGAACTGCCCGCTGATGAGCCGACCACCCGTGCACGACTACAGCGGATTACCTGGTGGATGGCAATGGTGGTGGTTGCTGGTACCATGGCATTGGTGGTTTGGATTATGTTGCGATTTCAAGAAAGTTTGGTCGGCATGACCCAAGGCTTATAAAATGTCAGCATTTTCGATGATGATATTCAGTGGGTGGTTCGGGTGTCGAACAGTGGGTGAAGACAGTGCTGTTGAAATCGAACGACGACCGGATGACGATGGGGTGATAGCCGAACCCAGTGCTGAAACTGCATTGCGCGACATTGATCAAGACGGATTTTTAGAGGATGTTGATTGTGATGATTGGAATCCCAATATTCACCCCGACGCAGAAGAAATACTCAACAACAAAGACGATGATTGTGATGGATTTGTTGATGCCGATGGGAGACATGGTGGTCGATTACAGTTTGAAGCGGTTGCCATCTATCAAGGCGAACCCTATGCCTTTACGCAAGTTTGTGATGCCGATATTCTTCGGGTAAGGGGGCAAGTGGAGATGTTGGTGACCTGTGTGATTGATCAGACCCAAGAAAGAGCTGATCAACTATTGGGATCGACTTTGACCGTCACTGCCAATGAAAACTTTGTCTTTGAGGACAATGGAGACACCAGTGCGGTATTTGTCTCTGTTGGTGGTGAAACTGAATGGGATGCCACCGGTGTAACCAATTGGACTTGGTCATCGTGGGAAGACAACCAATCCAACACCTTAGATGTGCAAGTACGGTTGGATGCTTTACATTTGGATATATGGATCAATGGAACGCTTCAACGAATGGCGGAATGAAAGATGGGTTGACTTGTCAATACAAAGTTACTACAATAGAAATACGGAATGAATCATGAATAAAATAGTTGTTGCCATTGCTGTTACCATTTTGTCAGCCTTTTTGGGGTTGTTTATTCTGCCACGCAAAGTGGAAACCACCCGCTGGGTCAAGGTGGATACTCCACAAGAGGTGGTCTGGCAAGATGTGTCCAATTTGAAAACTTGGAATACTTGGCAACCTTGGGCAACCGATGCCAATGCCACCGATATTGCTTGGGATGGCGGTGTATTGAGTAACGTCGAAGTGGTCAATGATACTGAAACGGGCGTGCAAGAAGTGCGATTTACCGTGGAGCCAAATGCTGAGGGGCGGTTGTATTTGGAAAAGGTACCCGAGGGATTGTCGGTTCGTTGCGAGTATATTTTTGAAGCACCGTATGCACCGATTGGTCGATTGCAAGGATGGTTTCACCGTAGTGAGGTCGCTTTGCAGTTGGATCAGGGCTTAGAAACGCTTCAAAAACGTTTGCAAACCATTGAAACGCAACAAAAACCATGATTCGGGTGTTTACAGTGAAAAAGGGAGCCAAATCATGTTTACGTTGACAGTCGCATTGTGGTGTATGTTTATGGGTGTGGAAAGCACAGTTCAAGCCGAAGAATTGTTGTTGACCAGTGGAATTCCCCCCGAAGAACTGTTGGCACAGTTTGAACAAACCTCAACAGATGAAAAGTTGATTAAGGAAACCCTCAAGCGCTATGCCAAAGGCTCCAAGTATGTGGTGCGAGGTGAAGTCACCCAAATTACTCGTTTGACATCAGGTAGCGCCCGAGATCGAGAGGCTTATGTGGAGGTGTTGGGATGGATGCGTGGTGAAGGACCTGAACGCATCAAAATTATGATGCCCTACAATGCCCCCTACGTTCCAACCGATTGGTCGACTGTGCCAGGGACTCTGATCAAAGGCTATGAAGTGATCATTTTCTTGGACGATCAATACCGAGTGGTGGAAGGCAACGCGTTGTTCTATGCGGATGGCGATTTATTGTGGCGCAACAAACGAGCCGATTTCTTTTTGGCTCCTGCAAATGATCGGGAGTGGCAACAAGTTGGAGAAAATCCTTACGATGATTACGTGGTTATCGATGTTGCCGATGTTCGGAAAATGCTCGACAAACAACAACCAGCCAAGTGGCTTCGGTAATCGGTTGTCCTATTTGGTCATGTAACCAAGAGGTTTATTGGTTCATGCCAGCAGTGGTGTTTTCATCGCACCATAACGGAATATCGGTGGTGTTCATGGTGATGGAACCCTCCAAAGAGTGAAGGCTGTTCACATTTATCGTACCCCACACAATCCCATTGGTGTCGGTATTCAATTCCAGTGTGGCAAGGTCTCCTTGTGTGCTGTCGACGGCATAATATCGTCCTTGTCCCCCAGCTTCTTCTTGTAAGGTCACCAATAGTTCATGATCATCACTATTGTAAGAGCCGCCTCCGATATAATCCCCTCGTAACATCACCCGTAGTACAAAGACGTGAGCGCCGGTTCCATTTCTCCAAAAGGCGTTGAAATTGGGTGCGGCGGTTGGAATTTGACAGGTTGGTGTATCAAACATCAAGGAGAGGTTTTCTGAACCACTGGTTTCAATGGCGATACTGTCTGGTTCTGTGGGGTCGGTATCTTCCACTTCATTGGTATCCACAGTGGCAGAATCAGTTTCTTTGTCACCACAAGCCAATAACAGTAGGGAAAGAGAGAATGTGTTCATCGGTTTTTCCTCATGATTTTATCATCGACAATAACGATTTGATATCTTACTTTGATAGTAGATTTTATTGTAACGGATTTTGGAGCGAATATGGAAAAAGTAGCCACCACCATGCAATCTCGAGGCGCTTTGATCGCCAGTATGAAACGCAACAATTTGTTTCAAGGGCTACCTTCAGAAGTCTATGAGTATTTGGCCGATTTGTCTGAGGTCTGGTCCTTTGCACCCAATGAAGTGATCGTCGAACACAATGAACCCAGTCACACCTATTATTTGTTGATTGATGGAGAGGCGGTGGTCTCGCTTGAAGGTGGTCAACAGGTCGCCAAATTAGGCCCTGCTGATGGTTTTGGTGAGGTCGGTGTTTTGTTAGATACACCTAGAACAGCCACCGTTACCGCCTTGTCTCAAGTCAAAGTGATGTGTGTTTTACAAAACCAGTTTTTTCAATGTTTCAAACGTTTTCCAGAGTTTGGAAAGATGCTCTCCACCTTGTTGGCCAAACGTCTCTCCAATACCCTCACACAGGTACCCACAGTGGATTCCACTACGGAGATACCCTCATCAGAGATTATCAATCTTCTTCCCCAACCCTTGATGCAACGATTGCGGGTACTTCCTTTGTCGGTGGAGGGAAATCGTTTACAAGTGGGGTTTGTCGACGACCCACAACCAGAGATTGTTGACCGTATTCAGCAGTTTTTACCATCAATGGAAATTGAGGTTTGTGCGATTACCAGTCGCTATTTTGATTCGGCTTTACAAAGTGTCAGTGGATTGGGTGAGTCGGATGAAGAGGAGAATGTCGAAGAAACCAGTGATGGCGAGATGCCTTCCAAATTGCGTACATTGTTAGAACGGATGGTTTCTGAAGGGGCATCGGATTTACACTTGTCAGCCAAACGACGTCCACATTGGCGGATTGATGGAGTAATGAAGTCGATGCAAGATGTTGCCAAAAGTGGTGTGCGTGAGGTGTTTGATCTATTGAAGCCCCTGATGCGTGCTCAATCAATCGAGGATTTTGAGGTCCGAAATGAAACAGACTTTGCGATTGCTCTTGGTAACCATGCACGTTTTCGGGTCAATCTTTTCCAAGATAACAACGGTGCTTCGGCGGTGTTGCGTTTGATTCCCAGTCGAATTTTGACGGTGGGACAATTGGGCTTGCCACCAGTGGTCTTGGAGCTCGCTCAACAACCCAAGGGTTTGGTCTTGGTCACAGGGGCCACCGGTTCAGGTAAGTCTACCACTCTGGCTGCAATGGTTGATTATCTTAACCGTACCCAACCGATGCACATCATCACCCTGGAAGACCCGATTGAGTTTGTCCACACCTCTCAACAGGCACTGGTCAACCAACGTGAAGTCGGCACCCATACCGATTCGTTTAAAGCGGCATTGCGTTCGGCATTGCGACAAGATCCCGATGTGGTCTTGGTTGGAGAATTACGGGATCAAGAAACCGTACAACTGGCTTTAGAGGTCGCCAATACAGGTCACTTGGTCTTTGGTACCTTACACACCATGAACGCCATTTCTTCGATTGATCGCATTGTTGATATCTTCCCAGCCGATCAACAAAACCAAATCCGTTCTTCATTGGCGGAAGTATTGCGGGGGGTCATCTCTCAAACTTTGTGCAAAAAACGCACTGGTGGTCGGGTAGCAGCCTTGGAGGTGTTGGTGGTCAACCAAGCGGTATCTGGGCAAATCAGACGTGGTCAAACCAACCAGTTGGAATCCACTATGCAAACTGGTAAAGGTTTGGGCAATCAGATTCTCCGTGAATCGCTTGCTGATTTGGTACGACGCAATGTGATCACCTATGAAGAAGGTTTGAAGAAGTCGATTGACAAAGTTCAGTTCGCAAAGATAATTGGAAGGGGCTAAATTACCGTTATTGATGACAACCGTTCATCTATCTTGTCACAGGAGGCACTGATGCCAGAAACCAAAGAATTTAAGGTGCACCGTCGCTTTGATCGCATCGCTCGCTTAACTGGTGTGGAGGGTTTGAAGTCTCTACATGAGGCTCACGTGATGGTAATTGGCTTGGGTGGCGTGGGTTCCTATGCTGCAGAAGGCTTGGCTCGTTCGGGGGTAGGGAAGTTGTCATTGGTTGATTTTGATATGGTTTGTGTGACCAATTCCAATCGTCAGATTCAAGCGATGAAAGGCAAAGTGGGCCAACTCAAAGCCAATGTGCTGGCAGAACGTTTGCAAACCATCAATTCCCAAGCCACCATCAAAGCGATTCCCTTGTTTTATGACAAACGAACCTCCGACTTGTTACTCAAAGGCAAAAATAAGCCTGATTTTGTGGTGGATGCGATTGATAACGTGACCGCCAAATGCCACTTGATTAACGCTTGTCGGGAGTTGGAGATTCCACTGGTGGTTTCTACCGGTGCCTCGGGTCGTTGGGATCCAACTCAAATCGCAACAGCTGATCTCACCAAAACAAAAGTTGATCCCTTAGCGGCGACGGTTCGGAAAATCCTTCGCAAACAGTATAATTTTCCTCGAAATGGCAAGTGGGGTATCCCAGCAGTCTATTCAGCCGAAGCCCTTCAAGACCCTGTGGTGTTGCCCTATGATCGAAACGGAGACTTTCAATGTGTCTGTCCAAGTGGCGAAAATACCTATCACAATTGTGAGGAGCGGAACGTGATTTGGGGTACGGCTGGGTTCGTGACCAGTGTTTTTGGCATGACCTGCGCCAGCGTTGTGGTCCGTGAGTTGGTGGGTCGTTGAGTCTAGAACCTCTGTATGCGGAAGTGTATACAGATGGAGAACGTCTCTATTTGCCATTGAGTGAGATAGAACATCGGGTTGCTATTGGGCAGATTGGACTCGATGCCCAGTTGGATTGTCCTTCGTTGGTGGGAGATACACCCAAACCACTTTGGACGGTGGAGCGTTTTGTGGAGGCTGCCAATACGCCCGAAGCTAGAATGATGGCTCATCTACGTTCCTCTCCCACACCCTTTGTGTCTATCGGATTGTTATTTCTACTGCTCTGTGCAGGCATATTGCAACAACGAGGCTGGCTTCCCTTATCTGAGTTCGCCTTTGGATGGAGTGGGATTGTGTTGCATCATCATTGGTGGAGTGTTTGGACCTATTGGTTGCCCCACTTGGACTGGATGCACTGGGTGGGAAATGTTGCCTTGACCTACTTTTGTGCCCGAAGAATTGAACGAATGGTCGGTTCCCACTCGTTGGCTTTATACGCCTCGATTTTGTTGTTGGGATCGGCAGTGGGGATTTATTTTTGGGAAAATGGGCTGGTGATGGGGGCCTCGGTCTTGGTCTTTGGGTTGTGGACGATGATGGTTGGTTTGGGCTTTCGTTTTGCCGACAGTTTGCCTCCTCGTTTACAATCTCACTATGGCTGGAGCAATTTTATGCTCTTTCTGCCAGTACTGGTCTTGAATGTGTTGTCTCATGATGTCTCTCACGTAGCCCACTGGACAGCGATTGTATTTGGTGGGGTATTATCGGTTCGGTGTATACCAACGACCACCCAAGAGATACCTCAATTTCGAAACACCTTGTTGATGACCGTGATATGGCATGCTTTGGTCGGTGGTTTCTTTTACAATCTGTCCACAAAGTCACCAACGATGTCCAAACCATTTCGGACGGATGCTGGTTTTCATTTGTCCTTGCCCGAACGTTTTATCCAGCAAACCTGGTGTGAAAGTCCAAGTTGGCAAACCGAAGGTGTTCGATTGTATTCCAGTGGTGTGTGGATGGATTCGGACATGCAACAAGAGTCGACTCCCTCGAAGGTGATCAGTTCCTTGTATGCTTGTGGCCTCAACCAAGTGACCTGCCGAAGTGTAAACCAGCAACCGATTACGCTGGTTGCCAATCTTGATGTAATGAGTGATCATTGGGAAGTTGTGACCTGTGAAGGCGATCAAAACAGTATGGAGTACGTGCTGGAACGTGGGTCGCTATTCTTGCGGGTTGGTTGTCAATACGAGGATGATCAAGCCAAGGCATTTTGTGAACATTGGTTATGGACAGTGAAACTGGGTGAAACGACCCAAGAGCAAAGTTTGTTTCAAGAATGGAAAAGCCAAGATCAACGGGGCAGAGAAACTCTACAATATGCCGAGTCACTGCTTCGATTTGGTCGATTGCAAGATGCGGATCGACTGTTGGCCAATATGGAAACTCGTTTTGATGCTTTTAAGTGGCGGGGAACTGAACAGCGACTGTCTTTACATTTGTCATCGGATGTTGAATGGATTGGAGAACAGGATTGGCTTACGCACATTTCACAGTCGATTCCAGTCGATGAAATTATGGTACTCGAAAAAGTAATGCGTCTCTCTAAGAGCAGAGGATGGTGTGATATTACAGCCCAAACCTGGTTTCGCTGGCGAAAGATGATGCCCACTGGACTGGATGAACTGGAAGCACTGGTCAAGGAGTGTTCTGGGGACTAGGATCCACTCATCGTTTTCAGGAGTCAATATGAGTGCATTTCAACGGTTATGGTCCTTGGCTAAACAGGAGACCACCTCTTTGTTGTGGGGGACGGTGTTTTTGTTGATTGCATCGGGACTCAATTTGACCTATCCGATGTTGATTGGAAAACTGATTGATTCGGTCAAAGACGGTGGTGGTCAAGAGGCAGTCAATCAATATGCGGTGTGGATGATTGGCATTTTTGTCTTGGTCGGTATATCAACATTTTTACGTTCCTATTTGTTTACAGTAGCCGGAGAACGTATCGTGACCCGTTTGCAAGAACGGTTGTTTAAGCAGATTCTCACCCAAGAGATTGGTTTCTTTGATCAGCGGCGCACTGGAGAATTGCTCAATCGATTGACCTCGGACGCTACGGTTTTACAAAAAGCGGTCACCGTGAATGTATCGATGGGTTTACGGTTTGCCTTATCGGGACTGGGTGCGATTGGGATTTTGATTTGGACCAGTTGGAAATTGGCGTTGTTGATGTTGGCAGTGGTACCAGTGATTGCTGTTGGTGCGGGCTGGTACGGTCGAATTTTGCGTAAGATTTCCCGTTCGGTTCAAGATGCTTTTGCTAACGCCAACTCAATTGCCGAGGAAAGTATTGGTGGTATCAGAACTGTCCGTTCTTTTGCTCGAGAAGAACACGAACACGCACGGTACAAAGAAGGGATTGAATCGGCTTTTGCACTGGCTAAGAAACGGGCGTGGGTAGGGGCATGGTTTTCAGGACTGATATCTTTTGCAGGATATGGTTCAATAGTTGCGGTGTTGTGGTACGGAGGACATTTACTGGCCAGTGGAGAGATGGATTTTGGGGAATTGACCTCATTTATGCTCTATACCTTCACCGTGGCTTTTTCACTGGGGGCATTGAGTGGTCTCTATGAAGACTTTGCCAAGGCGATTGGGGCTAGTGATCGGGTGTTTGATTTGCTGGAAAGAGAGTCCGAACAGATTGATGGTAGTACAGTGCTCCAAAACCCAGTGGGCTCTTTGCAATTTCGAGATGTGGTCTTTGCTTATCCCACTCGACCAGAGGCAAAGGTTCTGAAGGGGGTGTCCTTTGACATTGCCCCCAATCAAGTGGTGGCGTTGGTGGGCCCTTCTGGTGGTGGAAAGTCAACTGTAGCGGCTTTGATCAGTCGTTTCTATGATATCGAGTCTGGTCAGATTACCTTGGACGACACCCCGCTTGCCGATTTTCAAATGGATTGGCTCCGAGAACATGTGGCAGTGGTGCGCCAAGAACCGATTCTGTTTGCCACCACGATTGTAGACAACATTCGCTACGGTCGCCCTACTGCTTCAACTGAAGAGGTGATCGCAGCCGCCAAAGCCGCCAATGCCCATGACTTTGTATCAGCGTTTCCCGAAGCCTATCAAACCTTGGTCGGAGAACGAGGTGTTCGGTTGAGTGGTGGACAAAAACAACGTATCGCCATTGCCCGAGCGATTCTCAAAGATCCTGTGCTGTTGATTCTGGATGAAGCGACTTCAGCATTGGACGTAGAAAGTGAGCATTTGGTGCAAGAAGCCTTGGAAAGACTGATGGAGAACCGTTCTTCACTGGTGATTGCCCATCGTTTGAGCACCATTCAACACTCTGATAAAGTGGTGGTTCTCTCGGAAGGAAGAGTGGTAGAGGAGGGTACACACCAAGAGTTATTGGCGCAAGAAGGACTCTATCACCGGTTGGTTCACAAACAGTTTGTGGGGTAGGCGGTTTAGGCTTCCAAGCCTTTGTTTTGTTCTTTGTCAAAGTGCTCTTTTTCCATACGGGTGACCATGGCAATTCGCAGATCGGTTTCAATCAAACGAATGAAAGGAGGAATGACTTCTTTTTTCATCACCCCATGGGGTTTGCCATTCGGACGCAACGGCTGGTAGGATTGGAAGGCTGCTTTGGCTTCTTCGAGTGCCAAGATGTAATTGGTACAGTCGACTGGGCTTAATAACGCTAAGTTGTCACTGTATTGTTCGACGGGCTCTTTGGTTTCTGCAACCTTTTTGAGGGCGAGAACAATTTCACGGGTATTGTTTTTGGCTACTTTTTCATTGTCATTGTCTATTTTTTCCATGAATACATGGACAGTTTTCCAACAGCGCATGGTTAATTCAAGTGTCGGCAACTTACCAAGCAGGCCTTTTTGGGGGGTGTATTTACGCAAGACTTTGTTGTCGTCGGCATACTTGGCTTCCAAGAATGATTTGACGGAGCCCACCTTTGCATCTTTTTGGGCCAGTGTTTCTCGATCGAGCCCGATACGGTTCAAAGCGTCAATTGCAATTAAATCTTTTTGTACAATTGCCCCAAAGGCAATGGAATACTTGGCGAGGGTAGGATTGAGTTTTCGCACTTTGAGGTTGAGTTTACGATTTTCAGGGTGGTCAAGTGCATCTTTGGTCAATGCCCAAGCCTGTTCCACTTGTACTTTTTGATAGACCGAGTAGGTCAACTCTTCCAAACTCATCGCCATATCCAATCCAGTGCTGACCACTTCGGCAATGGCTTGGATGGGGGTACCAGTGGTGACTGTGGCAGTAATCTCTGCGGCCAACTGCAAAAAGAGCAACGCACTTTTAATGGTTTCATGGGCGAACTGTTCTTTTTGATTTTTGACAAAGTTCTGCATCGAAGAATAGTAGGGACTGACGGCATTTAAGGCTTCATCACTGGACTCCATCCACTTGCGCATGGCTTTGGCACGTTCCACCGCGGCGGCCACACTTTTCATGAACGCGTTAGCGGTACCGGCGAGTGCGAGGGGTTTGATGAACTTCGACATCACAGCGACCCCACCAGAGGCCAAGGTATTGATTTGGCTCATCATCGCGGCATCTTTTTTCATCTGCTCCATCATTTTGGAGATCGACTTTAATTCGTTGTTGTCCAACTTTTCTTTTTGTCCGAGTGTTTCCAAGGCACCAAGGAATTCTGCTTTCTCAGCATCGAGTGCGGCTTCCATACGCTCGGCTTCGTTTAAGTAGATTTCTTTTTTCTCTTTTTCAAACTGTTCTTGTAAGGCTTCGGCTTTGGGTAGCGTTTTGGCGTTCAAGTCTTTAAGAAGATCAAAACCCTTTCCGGCGACCCCTTTGAGAGCTTTGTTTTGGGCTTTACCTTCATCTTTGGTTGCATCTCGAACACCATCTAGGTCAACCACCTTGGTGTTTTCGGCGTCGATGATGTCGACCGTTTCATCAAAGGCAACACTGCCAGCTGAAAGAGCCGCATCGGTTAGAATGACGCGAACTGTTCCCCAGTCACCATTGATAAGTGCTTTTCCAAGACCGTCCTTGTGGGCTTTGAGAGCGATTTCAAATCCATTTGTCACACCCGTTTTGATGTTTTCCAGTAGTTCCTTTTTGGCGGCGGCAACCTCATCGTCTTCTTCTTTGCCATCCATTACAGCTTCGCCACCGATGTCGAGTCCCGTTGCAACCATATCAACCACATTAGAGATGAACTCTACGGGATCTTGATCTTTGATGTTGCTGACTAAGTCGGGTATTTTCATCGCAGCATTGATTGAACAGGAGATGTAATTGCCTAAAGCCTCGTTGCCAGTCCCGGCACCGACGGTCTCACCTAAAGAATCTGCAATGTTGACAATGAAACCCTGTACGGCTTGCGCAGGTTCGCCTTTAGCGATGTTAACTCCCGCCTCCATACTGCCATTAATAGCGGTTTCGGCTAATCCTGTGGCGGCTTGGATCAATTCTAACTTTTCTTCATTTCCTTCGACATCGGTATCGATACCCAGTTCGAACCCACTCAACATCAGTGAAGCCGTTCCCGAGACCATTTCTTGGGCAAAAGCAACGTGATCTTCTATCGCCTGCCACTCAGAGATTTCCTCGAGTTCTTGGATGTAATAATCATTGGTTTCTTTGATCATTTTGTGGACTTCAGAATAGTCATCGGGAACGATGCTTTCTGGCAGGATTAATTCTTTGACCAATGGGGTGTAGATTTCTTTGGCCAATTGATCTTTGGTAAACAGAGGTTGTTCATTGTCACGAACAATACTCTCGCCGTCGATACGAGACCAAGTAAATATCTTCTGTTGTAAGGGATCTACAATTGTCAACAAGTCGATACTGGCTTGGCTAAATGCTTCTTCTTGTTCCTTGGTCAGGTTGATCAATTCTTTGTCGTTTTCATAATCAAAGGTTTCCGTTTGGTCTCGTCCCAACGTTTTGATGATCTCTCCCTGTTTAGTTTCGATTTCCATGTTGAGTTTTTTCAAGGAGTCCATTTTGGCGGTGACTTTGACCCTGATTTGATCGATGTAGGCTTGTCGTATTTTTTGGGCTTCCAATTCTTCTTGGGCGTGGATGATTCGAAACTTGGACTCTACGGATAGGTCCGTATCGGACATGATGTCTTCTGTACTGGTAGCATCACCGGCAATACCGGTAAAAATTTTCAACCAAACGCGTTCTTTTTCTTCAAGTG
>CAKZLX010000123.1 GCA_937127265.1 uncultured Pseudomonadota bacterium | reverse complement strand
CCCGATAAATGAAGGAAATGATGTCTGCATCTTGCTCGATGGCACCAGACTCACGTAAATCACTGGGCATTGGGCGTTTATCTGTACGCGATTCAACACTACGATTTAACTGCGACAAGGCCATCACACAGACATCTAACTCCTTAGCCAGCCCTTTTAGTCCACGAGAAGCCTCGGAAACCTGCTCTTGACGAGACATGCGACTGTCACCAAGCATCAAACCGATATAGTCGACGACAATCAACCCCAAATCTGGATTGGCGGCTTTCAAACGACGAGACTTGGAACTGAGTTGATTGATGGTCAATCCTGGTGTATCATCAATGTAAATTGGCATCTTGTGCAGATGTTGTGCGGCATCCACCAACCTTGGAATATCGGTGTCGCGATTCAATTTACCGGTTCGCACAGCACCAGCATCCACTCGCCCTTCCGTACACATCAAACGGGTAACCAACTGACCGGCACTCATCTCCATCGAGAAGATACCTACACCATTCCCTTCTTTTGCCACATTCAAGGCAATATTCAATGCCAAAGCCGTTTTTCCCATTGCTGGACGGGCAGCTAAAATCACCAAATCTGTTTTTTGTAAACCCGACAAAATCTTGTTGAGATCGGTGAACCCAGTATCCATACCGGTGACATCAGAACTGATCTCCATCAATTGTTGAATACGTTCAAACTCCTGACCAACCACCTTTTCAATGGCTTGCCAGTCTTTCGATTCAGCAGACTGGGTAATCTCAAATACTTTTTTCTCAGCCAGTTCCAACACGTCATCAATGGTGGCCATACCAGTTTGGGCTGCTTGAATGATGACACTCGCATTTTGCATCAACCGGCGACGGGTGGCCAAGTCTTTGACGATCGAAGCGTGAAAATCAATATTGTAAGCCGTTGAAGATGAGGTGTAGAGTTCGGTAATGTATTCGTGCCCACCGATATCTTCGATTTTCTCTTGGTGACTGGCGTGATGCAAGACTGAAACCAAATCGGTCGCCTCGCTTTTTTTGATTAAAGATACCAATAAAGCAAACAACGTTTGATGAGACTCACCAAAAAAATCTTCTTGATCCAAGTACTCATGAACGTCTGAAAAATGAACAGCTCCCATCATCAAGCCACCCAGCACAGCGCGCTCTGCTTCTCTGTCTACTGGAAGATTCAACACCACATCTTCGGCACGTTCCGTAACGACCTTATACCAATCTTTGTCTTTTTTCTTTTTACTCATCATTCCCTCTGCTCAATAATGTATCCAATCACAAATGAAAACCACACATCACTCTAGTTTCGGATAAAAAAAATACTGCCACGAGGGCAGTATTTCCATGTTTGAAGTGTAAAGAAATTATTTCTTTTCAATCAACACTCGAATCGTAGCGGTAACACCGGAACCAAGATCAACAGAAACTTCATGTGATCCGATTTCTTTCAAGGCACCGTCCATGTTCATCTTACGACGATCCACGTCCACACCCTTAGCAGCTAAAGCTTCAGCGATGTCACGACTGGTCACAGAACCAAACAATTTCTCATCTTCACCGGCTTCCAGTTTAAAGGCGACTGGGGTCGAAGAGATTGTTTTGGCGGCAGCTTCGGCAGCAGCCAATTGCTTAGCAGCCAAGGTTTGGGCAACACGCTTTTGATGGTTCAACTGACGTGTGTTTGACTCATTTGCCAACACTGCCAATCCACGAGGCAACAAATAGTTACGACCGTATCCATCTTTTACTTTGACCAAGTCACCGATAACACCCAAGTGAGGTACATCTTTTTGTAAAATTACTTTCATTGTCTGTTCCTCCTTAGTCCATACTCAAGAATGGCAACAATGCGACTTGACGTGCACGTTTGATAGCCAAGGCAAGATTACGTTGTTCTTTTGCAGTGAGATTGGTCATACGACGAGGCTTGATTTTTCCACGCTCAGTGATGTAGCCACGCAATGTTTTAGGATCTTTATAATCAAAGACACGAGATTGTTTTTTGGCCATGATTTACTCCTCTCTTTTAGTATTGGTTGGACGAACTTTTCTGTCTTGTTTCATCGCAGCGACATTTTCTTGACGACTTGTCAAACGAGATTCAGCGGCTTCTTTCAAAGCATCCAAATCTTTAACGTTGCTATCCAATTGAACAGTCAAGAAACGAAGAAAGGTCTTGTCATCAAAACGAACCAAACGTTCCAATTCCAATGGTACCACTGCAGGAGCAACAAACTCCAACAAGATGTATTTGGAAAAGGTTTGTTTATTGATTGGATAAGCAGTACGAATACGACCCCAATCATCTTGTGTCAACAAAGAACCGCCAGATTCGTTGATTACATCAACCAACTTTGCGATAGATCCATTGATGTTTTCATCGGTTACGCTTTGGTGCGCAATCAACATCATTTCATAGTTATTAAGAACTTGTGCCATAGAATTCCTCCACATGGACTTAGAAATTTAGGGGGGAGTAAACTCCCCCGCAGAGGTTAGAGATTAAAGAGACCTTGACCCAATGGACCTGCCAACAAAGGAGCAAGAACCAAAGCGATTACGGACATCAATTTGACGAGAATGTTGAGGGCGGGACCTGCGGTATCCTTGAACGGGTCACCTACAGTGTCACCAACAACCGAAGCCGCGTAGGTTGGATTGGTTTCGCCATTGATCTTTTTAGGATGCAATTCACCTTTTGAGTCAGTGAATCCTTCACCTTCGAAAGATTTCTTGGCGTTGTCCCATGCACCACCAGCATTGGACATGAAGATAGCCATCAACACACCAGATACGGTCACACCAGCCAGCAAACCACCCAATGCAGCTTTACCCAAGATGAATCCGACCAAGACAGGAGATACAACAGCGATCATACCAGGAAGAACCATTTGACGGATTGCAGCTTTGGTAGAGATGTCTACACAAGTTGCAGAATCTGGTTCAGCCTTACCTTCTTTGAGACCAGGAATTTCACGGAACTGACGACGAACTTCATCGATCATATCCATAGCAGCGTCACCAACAGCACGCATCGCCAAAGATGAGAACAAGAATGGCAACATACCACCCAAGAACAAACCAGACATCACGACAGGATTGGCAATGTCGATAGATTCGATCTTAGCAGTTTGCATGAAAGCAGCAAAGAGAGCCAAAGCTGTCATCGCAGCAGAAGCAATCGCAAAACCTTTACCAATTGCGGCGGTTGTATTACCAACAGCATCCAACATATCGGTAGTTTCACGAACGTGTGGTTCTTGAGCAGACATTTCAGCAATACCACCAGCGTTATCAGCAATCGGACCATAGGCATCCACAGCCAACTGAATACCAGTTGTAGAAAGCATACCCAAAGCAGCAATCGCCACACCGTACAAACCAGCTACAGCATAAGTAGATACGATACCGATAGCAATCAAGAACATTGGGATTGCAGTTGATTCCATACCCACAGCCAAACCAGCAATGATGTTGGTTGCTTCACCAGTTTTTGAGTTTTCAGCAATGCTGTTTACAGGCTTTTTACCCATTGAGCAATAGTATGATGTGATCAAACCAACCAACACACCGATGACCAAACCGATAACCGTTGCAGTTCCAACGTTTGTCGCAGTGACAACTTTATCACCAATGTTCAAGCCTTCTGCAGGCCAAAGCATGTTTGCCAAGCCAAATGTAGCGATTGCCATCACACCAGCAGCACCAAAAGCTCCGGTATCCAATGCGTGTTGGATTTGGGTCGTATTTGCACCTTCTTTTGCTTTTACAAAGAAAGTACCAATGATCGAACAAATAATACCACCAGCAGCGATCATCAACGGAAGCATAACCGGACCAAACTCTTTGGCTTCAATAACAGATTGACCATTGGTCAATGTAAAACCAAGACCAAGTACCATTGTACCAATAATCGCACCAGCGTATGATTCAAAAAGGTCAGCACCCATACCGGCAACGTCACCCACGTTGTCACCAACGTTGTCCGCAATAACAGCGGGGTTGTATGGTGAGTCTTCTGGAAGACCGGCTTCCACTTTACCTACAAGGTCAGCACCAACGTCAGCGGCTTTGGTGTAAATACCACCACCAACACGAGCAAACAAAGCAATCGAAGAAGCACCCATTGAGAATCCAGCGATGACATTCAATACTTTTTGCATTCCCCAATCCATGCCTGTGAAGACAATGAACAAACCGGAAACACCAATCAGTGCCAAACCAACCACTGTCATTCCCATCACGGTACCACCGTCGAAAGCGACTTTCAATGCGTTTGGCATCGAAGTACGAGCGGCTGCGGTTGTACGAACGTTTGCTTTGGTAGCAACCATCATTCCGAACCAACCTGCAGCAGCCGAAGCAACCGCACCAAGTACGAAAGCAGCAGCAATGATTGGGGATTGTTCTTCCCCACCAGAATTGGCTACTGCAAGTAAAACTGCGACAACAGCAACAAAGATAGCCAATACTTTGTACTCAGCTACGAGGAATGCCTTTGCACCATCAGAGATGCGACCAGCAATTGTTTTCATTTCATCTGTTCCAGCATCTGCTTTATCGACACTGCTCGACTTTACAAAAGCAAAGATCAAAGCAACGACACCAGCAGCCGGAACTCCATATAATAAAGGATCCATTTTTTCTCCTACACCCAAACAAATTGTGGTGTATTTAATTTAGGTTTAATTTTTGGCGTTGATGGTTTGCATTGCATCCAAAACACCCTTTTGCAAAAGTGCCTCAATAGCATTACAGGAGTCGATCTTGAGATTGTCAAGTTCATCCATTTCTTGTTTGCTCCATTTGCCGAGCACAAAATTGGCGGTGTCCCATCCTTTGGGTGGTCGACCAATGCCAACACGCACACGAATGAATTCTTTACCGATGTGTTGAATGATGTCTCGCAATCCATTGTGACCACCGTGGCCACCCTGTTTTTTGAGACGAACAGTACCAAACGGAATGTCCAACTCATCGTGAACCACAATGACTTTGTTGGCTGGAATCTTGTAGTATCCCATCAAAGAAGCCACTGGTTGCCCAGATCGATTCATGTATTGTTGTGGCAAAGCAAGAATGCAATTGTTGTCTACAATACGAACATCACTGATTAAGGAATTGGATTTTGCCCTTGATGGCATGTCAACAGAATTGCGACGTGCCAACTCCATCACAACATCAAAACCAATGTTGTGTCGAGTATTAAGGTATTTCAACCCAGGATTTCCTAAACCAACGACCAAATACATAGTGATTACTTGCTACCGCGACGTTTGATCACTGTGGCAATGTTGAAGATTCCTTTGTCGTCAAATAAGATTTCCACACCTTCTGGATTGGGAATTTGATTGACTTTCAGGAATTTACCGATTTCCAAAGGTGTCACATCTGCTTCAATGACAGAAGGAATGTTACCAGGCAAACAACGTACTTTCAATTCACGACGAATCAAACGCAATGCACCACCCATAGCAACACCAGCGGCTTTTCCAACCATCTTGACAGGTACATCAACGGTCAATGTTTCGTCTTCTTTTACTTGATAAAAATCAACGTGACGAATCGCTCCTGAAACAGGATGACGTTGTACTTCTCGAACCAAGCAAGTGAACGATTGACCATCCACATCTAACTTGACAAGATTGTTGGGATTTCCAGAACGCTCAAAAGCAAGAGTCAATTCTGTTGGATTTAGTGTAATAAGTGTAGGATTATTTCCCGCTCGATATACAGAAGCTGGAATCATACCCTTTGCTCGAATTTTTCGAGCTGCGCCTTTTCCAGTGTTCGTACGAGCA
>CAKZLX010000122.1 GCA_937127265.1 uncultured Pseudomonadota bacterium | reverse complement strand
TTCACCAGCCAACATCAGGTCACCACAGGCGTTGATCTGACCATCACACAATTCTGTGGCGTTGGGATAGACCGTATCATCAGCGTCATTGCAATCGCCCGTAGACAGCACAAAACCCGTTGGTTGAGCACATGATGTAGTACTTACGTTACTGCCTACGGCATCAGAGTCTCCGTCCTCGTACCAGGTTTGTCCAGGAAACTCGAAATTATTGGCATCATTACAGTCACCACCATCAATGACGTTGGCATCACCATCCCAACCATCTCCATCAATGATGCATTCTACAAAACCATCAGCATCATTGTCAATCTCATCAAGGGGTAATGCATCAACACAAGTGTTTGCCAAACCATCGCAAATTTCGGGAGCATTCAAATAGACTGTGGCATCCAAGTCATTGCAATCATTGGCATCCAATACATAGCCCGCAGGTTGTTCACAGGCACTCAACGAGGCGTTGGGATCACCAAACCCATCTTGGTCAGCATCCAAATAATAGGTCTGCGAAACAAATACCGTCCCATCGACATCAGAACAATCATCACCACCCACAACATTGGTATCGCCATCCCAACCGCCAGCATCAATAGAGCAGTCCACATAACCATCACCATCGTCATCAATCTCCTCAACAGCCAATTCACTTCCGCAGACATTGGGTTGACCATCACATAGTTCTAATGCCTCTGGAAAAACAGTGGCATCAGTGTCGTCACAATCTGTAGCATCGAGTAAGTGCCCCTCTGGTTGGGTGCAAGAAATGAGTGGACTATCGCCATCACCGAATCCATCAGCATCGTCATCGGAATACCATTCTTGAGTCGGAAACAAAATTTCGTTTTCGTCATCACAATCATCACCGCCAATCACGGCAGAATCTCCTCCCCATCCAGTCTCCACGATAGAGCACTCTACAAAACCATCTCCATCAAAGTCAGTCTCCAGATCAGGCAGTTCAGAATCACAACCATTAATGAGTCCATCACACAACTCTTCGGTATCGGGATGTCTTATTGAATCGGTGTCGTCACAATCCCCACCTGGTAGACTACCGGTTTCCACTAGACCCAAGGTGGCTATACCAACGTAGGAATTGGGAACAAAACCATCACCATCGGCATCAAAATCATCCAATCCATCGCAGTTGGCATCGATACCGTCATACGGACGATCTTCTGCGCCCACGTAAATATCAGTTGCCCGTATCGGCGTGTCATACTCCATCGCTCCAATCGGAGGCACAGGATCTTCGTTGGATTCCCAGCAATCAGTGGTGCCAGCAACCCCATCACCATCAACATCTTTGGCTTCCCAAGAACTGTAACATCCGGTACTGAGTAGTGTAACCAATCCCAACCAAGGTATTTGCATCTGAACTTCTCCAATATATCATTTAACGACACATATCATCATCGTATCACCCCTCAGATTTTATCACAATCTGAACGGTGCAAAAGAGACGAAAACAGAATAAACTGGTTCTATGAGCAAACTTCTTTTCATGGTATTCACGGTTGGGTTTGTTGCCATACGCGCCTATTATCATCAACCGGAAAATGAGAACCAAACCGAAATTCAAGGAACACGAGAAAAGTGGTTGGCAACGCAATTTAGTCTCTCACTGTTGTGCACGCACGGATGGTGGTTGAGTCAACCATCATCACCATCGATGTCTTATCTGGCCATGGTTGGTGCACTGCTGATGGCCTGTAGCCTACCAATGTTGATTTGGGTTCACCACAGTTTGGGTAAGTTTTTCTCGGCCAGACTGGTGTTACAACCAGAACATACCATCATCCAACAAGGTCCCTACCAATACATTCGCCATCCGATGTATACCGTGGGATTTCTCTATTTAATTGGTGCTGGTTTGCTGAGTCAATCTTGGATTGTCGGGGGCGTTCCTTTTGTCGCCTTCAGTCTGTTGGTTGGTCTACGGGTTCAAGATGAAGAAACGATGCTGCAATCGGTCTCTGCCGAATATGCATCCTATATGAAAAAAACAGGGCGTTTTCTTCCAAAAATATAAGGTGAATCGTCAATCGTTCTGGGACAGAAAATCATCAATCGCCGTATGTAACTCCGCGATCGAAAAGGGCTTATGCAGCACAGGTTGGTTGGTATCTTGCACACGCTGGGCTAATTCTTGGCCAACTCCCCCAGTCACAAAGATCATTTTTTTGGCGTACTCAGGATAGTGTTCCAAAAGCCACTCATACAAATCCAAACCACCGCCTTGAGGCATCATCAGGTCGCAGAGCATCACATCAATTTCACTATCTCGCTGATCTGGCTGTGCGTTGTGATCTATCGTCAATTTGCCTTCAATCGTTTGGCAAGCCTCGCGAAGACTTCTACAAATCGTAGTCTGATGGGGTTCAAGCATCATCGGAAGCAAGTCTAGTAGCATTGCTTCATCATCCATCAATAAAATATGTAAGGGAGAATTCTTCACTATTTTTATTCCACTATGCAATATAACATAAAATAATGACTTAATTTCCCAACGTGACCCAACGTGACTCAAGACAATTTCCACACCCCAAATCCAAATGGCTCGATCGTGTGCTCATCGAAGATCGTTCCCTCAACCACCTCGACCCCTTGGACTATATCGGGGCACGCTATTGGATGACAAGTCCAGTTCAAGGCGACAAACCATCGTTCTCCTTGATACGATCGCATAAAACCATCCGGATGCCATTTGATGGATCCAGTTTGAAAGACAGACTCTGATTTTCGTAAGGAGATCAATCGACGATATAAATTCAACATCGATGTGGGATCTCTTTGCTGTTGTTCAACCGTGGAAGTCCCTTTGATGGGTAGCCAAGCGCGTATATCTTGTTCACAAAAGTTCTTTCCACCCCAATTCATCGGAGTTCTCGATCCGTCTCGACCTTTATAAAAGGGATAAAACTTTTTACCGGGTGGGTCCACAACCTCCCTTCTTCGCAACGATACTTGGGGTTGATCAATCTCTTCACCATAATAAATAAAAGGAACTCCTTTGGCTAAAAACTGAATCACAGCCATCAATTTACCTCGGTTTGGATGATTACCCCACCGTTTGGATTGCCTTGGAAAATCGTGATTGCTCCAAACCCATGCGGGGTATTCTACTTCTTGGCTTACGTCTGCAAGGACTTTTGGTAAATTCGACAGGTTTGCATGCAACGGTGAAAAGTTAAAGGCCAAATGCAATCGGTCCTCACCCATATAATCTTTGGCTTTCTGATACTGAAACCGCTCATCCAAGGTTTCACCAATCAGCACCGCATCATAATCATTCGCCAACTGACGAAACGATTGCAACACACCCACTAGTTCCGGCCGATCACGATCATAGACGTGTTCTTGACCAATATAACCATAAAACAAGCCACCCAGCAGACCAACTACATCCCACCTTCTCGGGTTGTTTCGGTATCGATCATCTTTACAAAAAGCATTAAAGACATCCAATCGAAATCCATCCACACCTTTCTCATACCAAAATCGCTGCACCGCCAAAATGGCTTCTCGAACCGCTGGATTGGACCAATTGAGGTCAGGTTGAGAACTGGCAAACGTGTGAAGGTAGTACGCCTGACGTTGTGAACAAAAAGTCCACGCCGAGCCACCAAAGGCTGAGGTCCAGTTGTTTGGTTGATCGCGCCAAATATACCAATCGGATTTGTCTGTCTTTCCAGTTTGAGATTCGATAAACCAAGGATGCTGATCAGACGTATGATTGAACACTCCATCCATGATCACTTTGATATTGTGTTGGTGGGCTTCTAGAATCAATCGTTCGATCGTAGCCATATCTCCAAATGTGGAATCGATCTGGTAATAGTTGGCGATATCATACCCAAAATCTTTCTGTGGTGACTGAAAGACCGGAGATAGCCAAATCGCATCCACACCCAACCATTGTACATAATCAAGACGTTGAATGATGCCTTCTAGATCACCAATACCATCCCGATTAGTATCCTGAAAAGACCGTGGATAGATTTGATAGAAAACAGAAGATTTCCACCAATCACTTTTCTTCATAAACGGTTTCATGATCAGCACGTGAAAAATGTTGGTAATCACTCACACCAGTCTTTTGAGAACCCCAGCGCCAACCGTGCCGTTCAAAGATAGCGACTATCGGATCTCCTGCATTGATCATCCCAGCGATTTGCAACTCACGATTCACATAATTACCAGCATTCTTCGGATAAATACGTGCACCACGAACCCATGGGTTCCATAAGGGATTAATATCAATCGATTCACCATAAGAGTGTTCAGACCATCGATTGGTCCCCTTCACTTTGCGACAATTAAAGGCGGAAGAATTGTTGTCAGCCATACTCTCTTCGTCGCTACCATTATATTGGACCGCTGGTTTCAATGAATGAACCGGAAATCGAATTTGGTACAACTGGGCAAATATCTCTCTGGCATCTTTGACTACACGTTCAGTCAAGACCACCTCTCCCCACCGTACTGCACCTTTTTCGGTCCAATGTAAAACTCTCAACAAGCGCAAATCCTGAATGGCGACTGGACAGTCTTCTTGCCAATTATTTTGCTTCATCTGCTCTGTCATTAAATGTGGCAACGGAATGATCTCGGACACAAACTGTGGTGCACACAACTCTTGATTTTTTTCAAACCAACACTGACAGGAAGGCACTTTGTCCAAACATTTTTCAAGAGGCACGGACTCTGTACTCAATACTCCTTCTTTGGGCCACGGCAAAGGTTCATACTGAGAAATGACCACTGCTTTCGGAGGCGTTTCAGACTCAGTTGAAATCACTGTAGGGTCAATATGACAAGAAAATAGAAAAAAGAGCATTGATAACAATAAAATAAGTAAGAAGGAAAAAATGGGAATTAGCATGTATTTGAACAGTCAGTCAATTATGTTGTATACAACGTTGGCTGTCAACTAACAAGTGTCATGGTTTGTTATAGAACCAAAGCCTTTGCCATATTTAGGGATGCATCATGAATACCACAATCCAACAAGGTGATACCATCGCCGATGGAAAGTACATCGTCGAACACGAGCTAGGAGAAGGCGGGCTTGCCGTTGTCTACAAAGTACGTCATGCCACTTTGGATACCCCATTTGCTGTCAAGATTTTAAAAGTCACCCTTCCCTCTTTACAAAGTCGATTGATTACCGAAGGCCAATTGCAAGCCCAATTGCAACATCCTAACGTCGTCAAAGTCACCGATGTGATCACAGTAGACGGATTCCCAGCCTTGGTAATGGAATTCATTGATGGGATTGCCTTAGACGACTATTTAAACGAGCATGCACCAACTAGTGACGAGGCTATCGATCTATTTTTACAAATCTTAGATGCCGTCGAAGAAGCACACGATCGGGGGATTATCCATCGTGATTTGAAACCCGCCAACGTGATGATGCAAAAAACACGTTCCAAAATGATTCCCAAAGTATGCGATTTCGGACTGGGTAAAAACTTGGCCAAAGAAGGACAAACCCGAACCGGTCAACAAATGGGAACGCCTGCCTACATGGCGCCTGAACAAATCCGAAGCACCAAAGATGTCGATCAACGAGCCGATATTTTCTCATTGGGTGCCATCCTCTATGAACTGTTGACAGGACACCGTGCTTTCCGTGCCGCCAACACCTTAGATTTATTAAATGCCGTCGCCACACAACCCCATCCCACTCCTCGCCTCTACATCCAAGATTTAGACGATCGATACGTACAAGCAATCGATGGTGCACTCACCAAAAATGCCCAGTTTCGAATACCAGATTGCGCCACCCTCAGACGGGTACTCTTAGGGGAAGAAGAATGGCGGGTTGAACGACCTTCTGCGCGTACTGGTGAAATGACGGATTCCGACACCTTAATGAGTTTGGGTTTGGATTTGGTTACGGGAGATATATCACCCGATAC
>CAKZLX010000121.1 GCA_937127265.1 uncultured Pseudomonadota bacterium | reverse complement strand
AACACCTTGGGCGTTTGTATCCAGAATTGGAAGGTTATTGGACGGTAGATTCTCGACCGGTGATTGAACGAGGCTGGGCGCAACAAAGTGGACTTGGGTTTGTCGGCAAGAATACCATGATCATTTCTCCGGCGGACTCCTCGTATTTCTTTTTGGCAACGTTGTTGTTGAACATTCCGTTGGAGTCTGACAGGCCGATTGAACGCAACCATTGTGGTCGTTGCCGGCGTTGTTTGGATAAGTGTCCCACCGATGCCTTTGTAGATGCCTTTCGTTTGGATGCTCGTAAATGCATTTCCTATTTGACCATTGAACACAAAGGGGTGATTGATCCTCATTTGGCTAACAAAATGGGGGATTGGTTATTTGGCTGTGATGTTTGTCAGGACGTTTGCCCGCACAACCATCGCAAACTGCTCTCTGAGAATCCCGATTTGGCACCACGTCCGAAAATGGCTTGGCTTGATTTGGAGTGGTTGTGTAAATCATCCAAGTCAGAAGTGTTGGAGCGATTGGCTGGGATGCCGTTGCGTCGGACGGGAGTAGAACGATTGAGACGCAATGCCGTGGTGGTCTTACACAATACAGCATCGGCAGAAGCAAAAGAGTTGTTACAGTGGGTCAAACAACACAACCAAGATGACTTGGTGCAACAACAATTGTTGGCATTGGATTCGGCTTGTATGCAGTAGATTATTCAATTGTAAGGTCAGGGTGACTTGACTTTTGACAGTATGTACCCATATAAGAGAGTACTGTTCAACCCCCTTACAAAGGAATCTCAGATGTCAGAACAAGTTGAAAAAGAATTGGAAAATGTCGTTATCGTTGGTTCAGGTCCTGCCGGTTACACTGCGGCTCTCTACGCAGCACGTGCCAACTTGGAACCCATCATCATTGAAGGGATGCAGCCAGGTGGTCAGTTGACAATCACTACCGATGTGGAAAACTTTCCTGGATTTGAATCAGGTATCATGGGGCCAGAATTGATGGATGTGATGCGTAAACAAGTGACCCGCTTTGGTACCCGTTTCTTGATGGATGAGATCACTGAATGTGATTTGGAGAACCGTCCATTTACTTTGAAAACGGCTATGGGTAAAACCATCAAGACCAAGGCATTGATCATTGCCACGGGGGCATCCGCTCGATATTTGGGCTTGGAAAACGAGACTCGTTTACAAGGATATGGTGTATCGGCTTGTGCGACCTGTGACGGTTTCTTCTATCAAGGTGTCGAGATTGCGGTTGTTGGTGGTGGTGACTCGGCTTGTGAAGAGGCCCATTTCTTGACCAAATTTGCCAGCAAAGTACACTTGTTAGTACGTCGTGGTGAAATGCGTGCTTCTCAAATCATGCAAGATCGGGTGTTGAACAATCCAAAGATTGAAATGCACTGGCATACCTCGGTTGTCGATGTATTGGGAGACAAAGTGGTCAACGGAATTCGAGTCGTCAATAACCAAACCAAAGAAGAACGAGACATGGCTGTTGAAGCCTTGTTCTTGGCGATTGG
>CAKZLX010000120.1 GCA_937127265.1 uncultured Pseudomonadota bacterium | reverse complement strand
AACCGGCAAAGTGACCGCACAGTTGGCAACACCCGATGCATCGGCAGCGGTGGTACAAAAGGAACCCCGTTGGTCGGTCAATCCTTCAACTTGGATTTCAGTTGGATCATCTTGTAAATCATCCACCAACACAGCAAAGGGAATACTCTCGCCAGTAGCAGAATAGGTGCCTTCGGGGGAGACCAAGGACACAGTTGGTGCATCAATCTCATCGGTCACTTCGATCGAAATAGAGTCCGATACAGCCCCCACGTTTGGCAAGTCGACAACAAAGGAAATCTCATGAGGCCCTGGTGATAAACCATCATAGGAAAACTGAGAAGCACCGGTGGCGCCAAGGGTTTCATTGTAAAATTCACCATCAACATCGCTAGTCCAAACACCACTGTATTGAGAGGCATCACCGACACCAGTGATATTGCCGACAAAGACGATCTCTTCATATTCTCGAAATTGAGAAAGGGTACTCGGTTGAGCGATGCTGATTTCAGGGTCCAGAAACTCACCTTCTTTGGTATCCACTGTGCGTTCACATCCCACCAAGGCAAGACCTAATACACCAAACATTCCAACTCTCAACATCTTCTTTCTCCTTTCAAAACAACGCATCAATTACATATACAGAATCGACGAGTAGGGTTCTTAGCGGCAACGCTGAACACGGGTACTATACGATGGGCCACCGACTTCACAGCAAAAGGGTACACCAAGAACCGTACAACCCGCCGAACAAGAATCGTTGTCATATAAATAATTTCCAGTTGCTCCACAGGCGGGTGCACTACCATCCCAACCTGCGGTGTTCAAAGTACAATCTCCGACAGAAGACCCCCACCCATCACATGAACCAGCGACAGTCACTTCCTTGGTTTGGGTACCGTCACAGTTGTAATCAAACGACCCATCGCCACGATCGGGGTTGAAATAGGATTGTTGGTTGGGAGAAGCCGCCGCATTTCCATCAAAGCAATCATTGCCATTGGTGACATTGAATTCGCCAGTGGTACCACCAGGCTGACACCAACACTCGGTCAGGTTTGTATCTCCGTACCCATCGCCATCGGAGTCTCGATAGTAGGTGGTACAGTTGATTGCATTTTCTTCATTTTGATCACCGTTGCAATTGTCATCCATACCATTTCCGCAAGTTTCAGTGGCATTTGGATGTATGGAGCCATTGGTATCGTTACAGTCGCCTTGGTTCTCGGTAAAACCATCACCATCATCATCATAGGCGTTGGTACCTTCATCGGTGACACCATTGCAATTGTCATCCAAAGCGTTTTCGACTTCAGGTGCCGTTGGGTTCACTGTGGGATCGTTATCATTACAGTCGCCTTCATTTTCAGTGTAGCCATCGCTATCATCATCAATGTCATCCCCAGAGATGACAAAGAACTCGGCAACATCACTCGCGGTATACCCATGCGAATTGCTCACGGTAAACTCGATACTGTGTAAACCCGCAGATAAATTGGCATCACACTCGGCTCGCCCTGATGCAGATGGATTGGTTTGACAAATTTCACCATCGATTGAAGAACTCATCAACACCGGTAAACTAGTCACCTCGTCAAACACATCAAAGACTTCTACAATCATGGTGAAGGGCTCATTCTCAATCCCAGAATCATCGGCGGTTGGCTTGAGAATTTCAATTTGTGGCGCTTCGGGTTGATCTAAAATCTCGATTTTAACCGAATCTTGTGTAAAGGCACCATTGGAGTCGGTGACAGTCAAAGTCACGTTGTGTAAACCAGGTACCAAAGCTGCGGTCGAATAGAACAGTTCACCTTGGGTATCGGGGATTGCCTCTGATTCCAACCCATCCACTTGATCACTATTGTCGGTACTCCAAAGAAGCATCAAGTCTTGGGGCGAGTCATAAGAGTCATATACTTGCGCATGAAAATGTATGACTGAATATTCATCAAATACAACCGTGCCGTCTTCTTCTTCGGGCAAGGGAGACAAAATGGTCACTGAAGGCGGTGAATTGGTTGTACCAATCTTCACTTCCGTTCCCGAATTACAGGCGACCACACTTAAAAAAGAAAATAACGAAAATGATGTTGTCAGCATAGGAACCCCTCTTTGGATAACAGAGAACACAGTTTGTATTCATTTTAGCCGATCGATGGTCACTTTGCCCACTCGCCAATCAATTTAAAGTGACAATCTAGGATCTTCACCATTTCATAGTAAAACGACATTTCATTTCACGCATTAAAGAACGAGGTTCAACAAGTCGACAAGATTAACGGGTTCCACGTTCGTTTAAAATCTTTTCAATCTCTGGATGCAATTGGTAAATGGTGACCATATCGCCGAAAGTATTTTTCCACTGACGGACACGTTCGCGAGACACACCAAACTCATCTGCTATTGCTTGCCCAGACCTGCCATCCGCCAAACTGCTCAACAGTTCACGAAACTTGCTACGGCCGTAAGACTTGATAAAATTTCGCGCGACTTTTTGACGCTTTTGGGCTTTTGATTTTCCTTTGGTCTTTTTAGACGAATCATTGTCAGAAGATTTATCAGCCATGTGCATCTCCAAAGTGATTAGGACCGAGGTCTTAGAGTTCTTCCATCGTGATATAAGATATGACTTTTCGATTGACACGTCAAATTATTTGTAGAACATTTTTGTTTTACACTTTGGTAGATTTAGATTTCTACGGTTGGATTATGCACAAGCCTTCGGACTGCGATATGTTTTGAACTGAATATACTTGATAGGAGAACCCATGTTACAGCACATGCGTAAAACCAAAATTGTAGCCACTCTTGGCCCCAGTATTAACCAACCTGAAACCCTCGAAAAAGCACTCTCGGCAGGTATTGATGTCTGTCGGGTCAATTGCTCACACAGTGATGCTGCCGGTATTCGAAAAGCCATTGCCTTGGTTCGTCGTACAGCCGCCAAACTCAATCGTTCAGTGGGAATTTTATTGGATTTACAAGGCCCCAAAATCCGTTGTGGGCAAATTGAAGGCAAACTGGTGCTCAAGCCAAATGATGTGCTCACTTTGGTCATGGATAACGATTTCACCCAAGATGGAAACCGTATTGGTACCACATGGGTCACCATGATTGACGATGTCGATGTCGGAGAACGCGTTTTATTTGCCGATGGCGCCCTTACTGGGACCGTCCTGGATATTCGTCGCGACAGCACACCCGGTGAAATTGATATCGAAATCAATGTTGGTGGAGAATTAAGTTCTCGTAAAGGTATCAACCTACCAGATTCCAACATCCAAGCCCCTGCCTTAACCCCCAAAGATGAAGCCGACTTGGTAGTGGGATTGGCCGCTGGCGTTGACTTTGTCGCCTTGTCATTTGTGCGTCATGGCGATGATGTTCGTCTATTGCGACAACGATTGGAAGAAAATGGACACCCCACACTTCCCATTATTTCCAAAATTGAAAAACCACAGGCAGTCAAAAATATTGATGACATCCTCGAAGAAAGCGATGGCATCATGGTAGCTCGGGGAGACTTGGGTGTGGAGATTCCCATTGCCACCGTACCAGTTGTCCAAAAGGAACTGATTCAAGCCGCCCAAAAGAAAGGTCGTTTGGTGATCACCGCCACCCAAATGTTGGAAAGTATGACCCATCACCCTTTCCCTACTCGCGCTGAAGTCACCGATGTTGCCAATGCCATTCTCGATGGTTCGGATGCGGTGATGCTCTCCGGAGAAACCTCGGTGGGTCTCTATCCCTTCCGCTGTATTCAAACCATGTCTGACATCGCTTATGAAATCGAAACCAGTTCACACATGCACAGTACGCAAATCACCGAAATGGAGCGACTCAAAGGAAGTTACAACACCGTGGTTCGTGCCGCCTGCTATGCTGCCCAAGAAGGAGATCGACCAATGGTTGTCTTTACCTGGTCAGGAAACGCTGCGATTGTCGCCTCCCGCTCTCGCCCACCAAAACCCATCTTTGCGGTTACCCCCTCTCGTACAGTAGCTGACAAATTGCGTTTGGTCTGGGGTGTCTTTTCGGTTGTGGTGCCCCACATGGATTCCACCGAGGAACTGATTCAATCAGCAGAAGAAGCCCTCAAAGAGGCTGGATATTTGAGCAGTGGAGATGAAGTGGTGATCTTGGGTGGTACGGCACCAATTCGTGGCGCTGCC
>CAKZLX010000119.1 GCA_937127265.1 uncultured Pseudomonadota bacterium | reverse complement strand
CTTTTGCATGAGCAAAATAGTCAGCAAAGTTAAGCGCTATACTTTTCGATTCTAATCGTTTGATATAACGACCTATGAAACCCGCTAGCTTATCCGGCATTTCGAAGCCGATTTGTGCTAAATCTACCGCAGGTTGTACTAAGTCGTTCCAAGGCAAAGAGCCATGTTTTTTATGGGCCTCCCACATTCCAGACACAGTACCAGGTACACCTGAAGCCAAGATGCCATAAATAGATTGATTAGGGATCACGTTGCCATTTTCATCCAAATACATATCGGTTCGATCAATAGATTTGCTCAAAGAGTCTAGTCCCAGTTCCACTGCAAAATCTTCGGGTACAGGTAGACCATCAATCGACATGTTGATCCACAAGGATTCAATTCGTTTCACCTGACTGGCAATTTCCTCTCCATTTTGAGGCTGGGGCAAGGTGATAATCAAACCGAATTCATTGTCGACATTGACCCAGTCTACACTGACATCAGGTGGTTGGGTGTGCCATCGTCGTTGGACATAGGCGGTACCCAAACTGGTTTCCACCCAACGTGCTTCGCTGAAAATATAGCCAATCACCTCAATCCCTAAGGGTAAGAAGTTCTGGACTTCAGCCTCGTATTGCACCACTTCGCACTCATGATCAATAAAACATTGGGGATCGGTTAGGTATGTTCGGTTGTTGTAGCCCTCGGCTTCGGGGTCTAAAGCTTCTGGGTCGACCGTAAAACTGGCATGGGCCACGGCATCGGCAGAGTGGTTGTATTCTCTTGATAAACCAATCCCAATCAGTTCATCAGGGGTTTCTTGACCAATCGTTGCGATGGCTTCTGCACTTAAATTGGAAACCCTGTATCCTTGTGCAAGATCATCCTCATTGTCTGGTAGCCAAGCAATTAGGTTTTCCATTCCCTGTTCCAAGTAGCGATCGGGGGCTTCAAAATTGGCAAACAAAAAAGAGTTCAAGGCATCAAAGTCTTCGGGGGCATCTACGGCTGTACATCCTGTGAATATAGGACTGATAAACAAGACGGGATAAAAACGTTCAAGCATGGCAACCTCTTGGTGGTGTGGATACGGTTCTAAATCCGATACACTACCTATACTGTAGACTACACCAGTTTGGTTTTCATGGAGCCAGTATGTTTTTTCTTTCGCTTGTACAGTCGGTTTTTGCCCAAGAATGTCCCAATACAAACTGGGATACCAGCAATGATTGGCCCAGTGTTGCTGAACAAATTTTGGCAGATAAAGCAGATGCAGTCAGTGCCCTTGATGCCTATGCCTTTACTTTGACAGGCGAAGACACTGAACGAAAAGGCATCCGCACCGATGGTTTAATGGTTTTGCAACATGGAGAGATTCTCTATGAAAAATACGGACGTGGTTTTAGTGCCAGCAATAAACACCTCTTGTGGTCGGTCACCAAAAGCATCAACTCTGCACTTTTAGGTCGGGCAGTGCAGGAAGGTTTGATTGATATCAACCAATCGATTTGCACCTATCTTCCTTATGTACCCAGTGAAAATTGCGCGATTACCCCCGAGCACTTGGTGACCTTTTCTTCGGGACTCAATTGGAAAGAAAGTTACGAGGGTGAAAAGAACCAAGTATCTTCGGTTCTTGCCATGCTGTACGGGGAAGGAAAGCGAGACATGGCAACTTTTGTGGCGACCCATGACTTGACACATCAACCTGGACAGCAGGTTTCCTATTCAACCGGTGATGCGGTGTTGCTCTCGGCAGTACTCGGTGCGGCTGTCTCTGAACAGTATGATGAACGTTATCCTTGGACATTGTTGTTTGAGCCACTCGGTGTCAAGGCAGTCTATGAGCGAGACATCAAAGGGACCTATGTTGGCGGTTCACTTGCTTATATGACACCACGAGACATGGCTAAGTTTGGAGCCTTTTATCTCAATGACGGCTGTGTAGGGGATGAGCGGTTGTTGCCAACCGATTGGGTACCTCGTAGCACGACGCCTTCCAAGTATTATGAAAACATGGATGCTTGCTGTGAAGATGGTTCGATTTCAGGGTATTCATGGTGGCTCAACACCGAATATGAACCCGTTGGCAACCCCAAAGACATGCCTGATGCTCCAAACCTTTATTATGCTGCTGGACATTGGGGGCAGTACATTATCGTCATTCCCAGTTGGGATGTGATCATTGTGCGGACCGGTGATGACCGCGATGGTTCCTATTCAAACAACACGATGATTCCATTGGCTTTGGCATTGGCAACGGAGCCAAATACCGAGAGTGAAACCGAATAATCAAGGAAGGTGGTCTGTGTTGGTTATTGGTCTACATTTGGTGGACACTTCTATTTGGAACACACATGTTTGACGACTATTATTCCTTTCACCCGCAACTCCAACTCAAAAAATCGATTTGCGTAGTTGGATTTTTTGGCACACCACTGGCCCAATCGGTCCGTTTTATGCAGGCGATTTCTGGTTTGCCAGTGCAAGACATCGAGCGATTGTTGGAACACCGCGTTGGTTCTCGTTTGCAATCCTATTTGAAAGGACACCACAAAGAAGAATTGTCCAAAATTGAACACAGTATCCTAGAATCTTGTTTGCGCGAACAACCGTCAGTCATCGCCATTCGTCCATCAACCTTACGGTTTCGAAAGACCCGGGACTTGTTGGGAACACTTGATGGTGTGGTTCTCAATCAACCACTATCGGTTCTCTTTCAATTGTTGTCTACTATTCATGTTGAATCTCGTGATCAACGTTTTCACGATCTCGATCTTTCATTGCCGATTACCGAGTCCCAGCTACAAGCTGAATGGGTTGTTTGGAAGCGATATATCCCTGCACATTGGCACACGGTAACCACATCTGATACTGCGCCAAGTGCCTTGGGACAATCGTTATTCGAACACCTGCAACAAACATGTTGATATCAAGGGCTCAACAGATAAATATAGAGTTTTCTAGGCTCTAAGGTGGTCAAAAAGTGGCAATTGAATTATTTTTTACCGAACCATATTGGTTGTGCAAAAAGTACGAGGGTACTTTCTCTTGAATTTTTGCATGCAAATGTTGTATAACAGTACAATGCATGGATATATTCCACTTTTCGGATATTCCTCGAAATTTTGCACCCACACAAAACAGGTTGTTCCATGATCACATTTCTTTTTCGCGTGTTGCTACTCCTGTTGATCATTCCCAATATTGCTTTTGCAGCGACCAACGGGAATATCAAAGGATCGATCGTAGACGAGTATGAAGTCCCTTTGCCGGGTGTTGTCATTACCGTTACGTCCGATAACTTGATGGGAGAACGCCAAGCTCAATCAGATGCCAACGGTCAGTACTTCCTCGCCGAGTTGCCT
>CAKZLX010000118.1 GCA_937127265.1 uncultured Pseudomonadota bacterium | reverse complement strand
TGGTGAGGGGTGGTTTACAGCGCAAAGTACTCTCTCGATTTCAGTCTTGGAAGCCGATTGTTGGTGGCAAACTGATTCTAGAGTTCTCTGATGTATCACATTCAGACTGGGAAGGGTCTACAACTCCACATTCTCGCTGGCAAACCTTGATTGCTCAATGTCCAACGCCCCCCACAGCCGATAACTGGAACGCTTTTCGTGATCAGGGAATTGTTGATTTCGGACGAGGCTTTATGGGGTTTGCTGAACTGAAGCGGATTACGGCATCTTTAGAACAGTCTCGTTGGCAGTTTGAAACAGTCTCGGTGGGGTGGAGAGGGGAGTCCTTGTTGCATCCAGAGATTGAACCGATGCTTCATCATCTTGTGCATTGGGTCAACCAAGGCATGTTCAAACGTTTGGAAATTCAAACATCGGGTCAGTTTTTAACCGAGAACCTAGCCAGTATTGCCAGTATTGCCGTTCCCCAGCGTTGGGTCCTTGATTTGGATGCTGGTTCAGGCGCAGGGATTGCCTTGTTGAGGCAACACCAAGGTCCACAAACCCAAATTATCGCCAAGCAAACGGTGACTATTGGTGTGACAGGAGGGATGTGGTCACATTTGAACTTGCCTTTGTGGCTGGGGGATAGTTCACCCGAAAAAGACGATTGGTTGTGGCTAGCACACCATGGGCAAGGCAATTTCTTCAAAGATAAAGTAGGCTGGGAACGTCTCGAAGACATTGGGAAAGAAAGTGGTCATGTGGTGAACCGCAGTGAGAGACGACCCTATGAAGTACCATCAAATCAACTGGTTGTGTCATGGGATGCCAAAGTAACCCTATCTACACAAGATGTTCAGTTGCTCGATACTGTTGGGGATGCCAATCACACACCATTGTCCGATATTTGGCGTGTGGTGAGTTCATCGTAGTTGTTCCTTTTAACGTTGCAATTAGTTCCAAAAGTTACACTAGATCTTTCATCCATTTGTTCCATCAATCAATTATGATACTGTACGGAGAGTGTATGAAAGTAACAGTATTTCGACATGCGTATTACGGTCCAGACGGTGATTGGGATGAGAAGGATGAAATCATTGCAACCCCAGATCTGGTTCAATATTGGAAGCCTAAGGTGGAAGCCCCAACAGAGTTTGAGAGTTTGGACAGTCGCACATTTATAGAACATTCTCAAGAAGTGCTTGAATATTGGCGTATGTGTGGTGCTTCTTTGCTGGAGTCCCTCGATGAGTTGGGTCCGGTGAACGATGATCATATGGAAGCCTATGTTGAGTACCATGCATTGACGGCCGACGACAATCACTTGATTCGCTCTTGGTTGTTTCAGTGAGCATGTTTACACTACTAGACACGATAATTTCAATGCGTGTTCCACACAAAAATTACCGGAATACGGTATCAATCAGGATACAATGAAAAATACTATGACAGAGACATTTTCGATTGAATTACAGAAATCCATCTCCTCTATAAAATCAATCGATGAATAGTACTATCCGTTGTACATTTACTGTCATTTGTCGGCAGTGTTATTTGAGTGAATCGAATGATTATCCCATATCAATAGACGACACTTGTTTGGGTATACTACTGTCCGAACAACAAATATCAGATGGGTGGGTGCAAGTTGAAGATGTGTGGAACCCTGAGTCAGATCCACTGTCGATTGACCAAGTTGACTTGAGTGTCGATAAAGTGCTCAATACTCCACCGAGACCTCTTTTAGTGATGTTCGATTGATAGTTTCTAAAGACTATCACCAATAGTCTTTACACCCTAATTTTTTGGGTCGATAATGATTGTCAATAATGCTCGATGTATGTAGGTTATTGCCGAATCTGTTTTTCGTAATGTTGGGGTAAAATTTCAAAACTGGGAAAAAAGTGGGAAAAAATTGTCGTCCAATGACGTCCAGATCTTTTCCCAGTTTTTCATTCTCTTTCGTCTCTTTGATCACACGGTGGTTGGTCAAAAAGATCGGAGTATCTCATGCCCAATATGCAAAACCACCACCCCAAGCCCGAGCCGATAAAGCTGGGGACTGCCCGAACCACCTATGCCACAGCCTATGCAAACAGACCACCAACCAAGCGACTTTCGTGCTGGTCTTGGAAGATGTGTATCCACGATGGAGGGAAACAACAATTCTTGAGCCTGGGACGGCTTGATCGCAAAGAGGTGCGGAAGAGGATGGACGAGGTGTACAAGGAAGCCAAGCCCAAAGAGTATGTGGAGAAGGTCGATAAGTGTACGTTCTCGGATTTGATGGAGCTGTGGTATCTCGATGTTGTTGTTCCGAGGTTGCCCGAAGCGAAGATTCGTGATGAGTTTAAACTATCCAAACATACTGTTCGGAACTATCGAAATGCACGAACACAGATTGGGAAGCTGACGGAGGAGCTACTGGTAGATGATCTCAATGACAGAACCGCACAGGAGATTGTGGAGAAGCTACAGCGAAAATATGCACCACGAACGGTTCAGTTGCATGTGATGACTCTTCGGCAAATTCTGGACTGGGCATGGAAGAAGCCAAAGACAC
>CAKZLX010000117.1 GCA_937127265.1 uncultured Pseudomonadota bacterium | reverse complement strand
TTGTTTTTTCAATGATTTGCCACAGGTTCTTGCCAAAAACATTAGAAAATCAATGAAATTTCAATGAAATCTTAGAAAGTCATTGGAAAATCATTGTTTTTTCAATGCTTTTCTATTGGTCCTTCCAAAAATCATTGAAAATCAATTGAAATTTCAATGATTTGCGCCCCAAAACAATGAAAACCACATTTTTTTTTTCCGGCGCCAGGCGTCCAGAGTCAGAAAAATAAATAAGAATTATTTATTTTCCGGCCCCTTATTTATTTTTCCGGCCCCTTATTTATTTTTCTGCCTTTTTATTTATTTTTCCGGCTTTCCCGCCCCAGGGCAGAAAAAACATGAAGCTGTTTTATTTGTTTTTCTGCGTTCTTTTTGCTTCATAACCAAGCGTTTCTAAAGTCTCGATCACACGAGTATCATTTGGAGAAGACTTCCATAAAATAGTTGCCTCCGCTTTTTCATAGGAAACGGTCACAGATTGTACTCCATCAATTTTTTCCAAGGCAGCTTGGATACCCAGAGCGCATCCACCACAGGTCATTCCTTTGATCGTGTATACCGTCTTTTGTTCAGAAACTGGTTGGGTTGGATTTGAGAAGCCATCTTGGATAAAGAGGGTGCTGTATTCTGGAAAAAAGGTGAGCAGGAAGATTATCAGAGTTGAAAACCAGAGCAAGCGTTTATTTCTTTTGGAAACCTTTGGATCAGAGACAGAACAAGAACCATCTGGATTACAGGCAGGTTTGCGAAAATAAATGAAATAGAAACTGAATCCAAGTAGAGAGAAAATAAGAAATAGAAGAGGAATACGCCACACCTCAACAAGGCTACTGATACCAACGGAAGAAACACCAAGACTAATCAAAAGCAATGGTAACCAACAACAGGCTGAGGAAAGAATTGCAATTCCAATCGCTCCAAATAAGGAGAAAAATCCTGTTCGATTTGATTTTGTTTCCTCTGTCATGACTTCTCCAGTGGGTCACAACAAGCAGATTTTTCTTTATTTTCTTCTTCTGATAGAGCTTGTTTTTCTGTTTGACGAATGAGTTTGGTGATATTTCCAAGACAGCATTTTCCAGCTGGGTTCTTGTTGCGACAATCACTATTTCCAAGTTTACACTGTTCGATGATATCTAATTTGATTGTAGATATAGAATTGGTGAGAAGATCTTGAATAATCTCATTTTCAGTATGGTTGAAACAGAAACAGATAAGTCGATTACTCATGACTCATATTCCTGTAATAGTTTCAGGATTGGGCATTCTTCGGAAGAAGGATTTTCATTACACTGGTTTTCCAATTTCTCAAGGGCTTGTTTTATTCTGAGAAGTCGCTCGATTCGCTTATCGATATCTTTGATTTTGGTTTGAATATGCTCCTGTACTTCACCACAAGAGGTATTAGATGTGGAGGATAACGATAAAATTTCTCCAATATCAGAGAGGGAAAATCCGAGGGATTTGGATTGATTGATGAAACGTAATCGTTGAATGGAACTTTTGGGATATAAACGATATCCTGAAGAAGAGCGTTTTGGAGGAGGAATTAAACCTTGTCGCTCGTAATTTCGAATAGTCTCAATACCAATATCTGTTGCCTTGGAAATTTTTCCAATTGTCATGCTTTCATTTGTAGTCATGGTCTAAAGTCTAAACTATATTTTAGGGTTTAGAGTGAGGAGTTGAGGAAATATTTGTCTGTGGATTTTTAAATATGTGATTTCATTGGTTATAAGGGAGATTTCTTTTTCAACCGCTTTCGCACCCTCCGAACCGTTTCAGGATGCCAACAATATCCTCGTCTCGTAGGAATCTGCCAACTTGTAAGTTTCTTCGCAAGCACAGCATTAGACAACGAAGAATGAGCTTCAAACAAATCACGAAGATTCTCAGCAAACTCAACTGACCGTTTTTGTCTAATCTCCAAAGCCAACTCCCTACCATGGTGCAAACGCTTAGTAATTTGGGGCCCCAATTGGGTGCCGTGTTGAAAGACGCGATTACAGTGCTGGAAGCGAATATTGCCCAACCAATGAAAGAGATGAGCGAGCAAATCATCAAACTTGACGACTCCTTATTGATTGTGTCTACATCTGCCAAGCAAATGAAAGCATCGGCTGAAGGACTCGGCAACATGTCTGAAAAGGTCGATGAATCTTTGCAAAATGTGTCTCGTACGATTGGTCAGCAGTTGGAACAGGCAAATTTGCAGACGAAGCACAGTCTGGAAAATATGGAGAAGAGTCTTTCAAAGGCCACTAAGAAACAGATTGAAACGGCTGATAAGCAGTTGGTTGCGATGCAAGGTAGCTTGACGGAGATGAAACAAAGCATTCAAGAGTCGAGTAAGGGGCAAGTGAGAGCTGCGACAAAAATGTCTGAAGACGTGAATGCCACAATCAAACATATGCAAAGTGAAATCAATCGATTGCTAGAAATGTCCAACGAGATTCAGTCAAAGTCTGAGCAACGAATGCAGCAGATCGGTCTAGCGATCACCAATATGGATGGAACAATTGTACGAGTAAATGCCACTATTGGTGAAAGTGCTGATGTAAATAAAAAAATGGCGGATGTTTTTCGAAGTATGCAAGGTATTTTGGGTGGTATGCAATTAAACCTGGTCACTTCTACCCCTTCTTTTGATCAGATAGGAAATATGAACACTGCGTCTATGGAAGCCAAATCGGAAAAGACGATGGACGATTGGTCTGCTCCGGTTGATCCTGATGATTGTTTCTAGGGAGAGGATATGGCACAAGGAAACAACCATTGGATTCCAGTTGCAGATTTATTGTCGGGATTTGTCGTCGTTTGTTTACTGCTCTTTGTTTCAGCGGCCGTGAAGCCGCAAGTGGAAAAGCGGAAAGAATTACTAGAAGAACAGGCAAAAGGCTTAACAGAAGAAGAGAAACGAACCCAACGTTTTGCAGATTTAAAAGCAAAGTTGGTTGAGGCAGAAGAGTCAGGTCTGTTGACGGTAAATCCAACGCAACGATCGATTGAGTTCAAAGATGTGAGTTTTGAATCAGGCTCTGCCTGTGTCAGTCGACCTGCGCGTGAAGCGATCAAGTTAATTCAAGATGTCGTCTTGCAAGATATGAACTTGGATTCCACCCTTAATATTTATTTAGAAGGTCATACAGATCCAATACCGGTGGGTAAAGTTCGTCGAGCCTGTGGCATTTTCGAAAACAATACTCAGTTGTCTACACTGCGCGCCAGTAATGTGAGAGATTTATTGTTGCAAGAGAATGCAAAACTTCGTCGTCGTATGCCAGTAACTGGATGGGGTCCAGATCGTCTAAGAAATCTAGATGATCCAACTGCTGCTGTAAACAGAAGGGTAGAACTAAAGTGGATTTGGAATTCTGCTCTGTAAATCAGGTGTCGTCATAGATTGATTATGCTATGATTCATAATGGGCGATCAACTGTTAGCATTTTGTTCTGTCGACGGTCATTCTTTGAACCATAGAGAATATTGAGTATAGTAAGGTTCACTTGTCAAGAGTTGAAAGATAAAAGGCTGGACATTCGTCTAGTCTTTTATTCTTTAGTCCCTCAACAATCGCTCCACCAAATTCTTCACTGTCGTTGGATACCATTTCCCTCCACGTCTTGTTTTGACTCCCCAGGTATTTAAGTCATCCGCAATCTGTTGTAGTGTATGTCCTGCTTCATGCATTGGAAGAATCAAGCGGCGATTTCGCTCTGCAAACTCATCAGCTCCTTCTTGTATGATGACTTGTCCTTTCGCGAGTGATGCTTGAGGGTTGGGATTACCCAATTTGATTCCCTTTCTCTTGGCGGCTTTGAGTCCTTCTTTGGTTCGTTCGGAGATTCGTTCTCGCTCATTTTGATCAATGACGGCAAGGATGTTCAATGTCAGCCTGTCACATTCCAAACCTCTATCAGCAACGATGATCTTTTCTGTGTTGAGTAAACCAATGACACCAGCTGCATCTCTTCCCAGTCTAGAAAGAGATTTGATGATGATGGGTATTTTTTGCTTTCGGGCCATTTCAAGGGCTTTGTTGAATTCTGGCCGATTCATTTCTTTGCCGGTGAATGTTTCTTCAAAAGAAGCAACGATGGTGATGCCTTCTTTGGTGCAAAAATCTTCAACATAATTTTGTTGAGCTTCCAGAGAGTGCTTTTGGCTATGAGATGTTGAACGACGATAATAAGCGATGGCATGTGTAGCATTTGTGGTGCTTGATTTTTGCATGATGTTTTGATTTTGTAGATTTTTTGTGGTTTGCTTGTCGATTTATAAAAATGTAAGGGGTGTTACATTCTTATATATCAGCAATCTCAAACTGACAAACGTCACTCTCAAACTTTTCCCACCCTTACAAATGTCACCTTACAACTATTTTGACCGAAAACATGTCCGAACAACATACAAGCAATAGCTACACTAAACTTGTTCTTGTTGCTTCTCCTTTTGAAGTTAATCTGTATTTTTGATTTCGACTGTTGGGTTTGTCGGGAATCGTCATTTCAACTAGTCCTTGTTCCAGCAAAGGTTTCATATATAGGTTTGAAAAGGTTGAACGATGAGACAACGATAGTTTTGTCATAAGCTCTGCCCTGGTATGCTCTCCAGTGAATACATTCAATAGTTTCAACGCTTCAAGATTTAGATTGATATCTTGATCGGTGACTTGATCGGTGACTTGATCGGTGACTTGATCGGTAGCTTGAATTCGCTGTGCTTCAGGAGTCTGTACTACAATACGAAAGATATCTCTTTCGAACAACCAGGGAATATCTTGGGGGGTGACTTGAGGGGTGACTTGGGGGGTTGTGTTCAATACTTGGAGTCTGTACTACAATCCGAAAGACATCTTCAATCAACAATTGTGGAATTTCGCCACCATAGGCTTGACCGTACTTCATAAAATCTCACATTCCAGAGCCAAGCTCATCTGCCAGTCCAATCATCCTGTTCGATCCTGATAAGTGACCTGCGAAAATCGGAAAAGTAGGTTCAAGGCGATTTTCGGACGAGTTTCGAGAATACGAAAAGTTTTTCAGCAAATAGATTGGGCTTATTGACAATCGTAAAACCTTTAGAACCATCGGCCTACCGTTTGTTCCGCGAGGGCAACAGAGAAGAACAAGAACAGGCAGGTGGCTTGCTCACCTCTGGTACAACACGAATTGGCACCATCTCACATACATAAAAGTATATATTACAGGCAGCTGGTGCCGATTTGGAAGTCTCTTATGTAAAAGAATCGTTGTTTTCTTTATATATGGGGTCGCTTATGTAAAAGAAATTGGATTTTCTTTACATAATGATTCAAGAAACATGCTTATCTTTCAAAAACAAAGAGTTTGGCCAATTGCCGAAAAGCTTCCACAGCTTTTTCAAAAGAGATTTGTTCAGCATCAGAAGCATACGACATAGCAGTAACAAAGCGTTGATACTCTGATCGGTACACCATATCTGATTCTAAAATACGCAAAACTTGTTGTGTTGCCATTTCCAATGAAACTTCGGGGTTGGAACCACCTCTTCCTTTATCCTGGGCAAATGATGTTTGAACCAATTCCACAAAAGCCGAATTGTTTTGAAGCGTTGCCAATAGTGCTGCCAAGTCATGAAGATGTCTCACCAAATTAGGGTCATTCTTAGACTTATCTTCTTTTTGTCGATCCTTGATACTCATCCTCCAAAGCAACGCGCTGTATTTATTCGCTCCTGTTTCTATTGGTGAAATGGTTTGAATGGTACAGTAGTCTTCCGGATTGAGCAAAGTTGAAACAAAGGGTTGTACAATTTTCATTTCTGTGGCAATCAAGGTATTTTCAAAAGTAAATTCCAGCTGAAGATGGGGTCTCAATGCATTTTGAAGTGGATATTGCTGGGGATACGCAACATCAATGCTAAAAAATCGGCTCTCATTGTATATTTGCAAACTATCTTCCAACACAGTTATTTTCTCAATGCTTTTGATGACAGAAAGAAGTTGCTTACGAATTGCTCTGCGTTGTCCTTTGCTTTGTGGCTTGGTTGAACAAATGCGAAAATCCAAATCTTCTGAAAAGCGTTGTATCAATCCGTATGCCTTAGAAAGAGAAGTTCCTCCTGTGAAAACAATCTCTACATCAGGTATTTGAATCTCAGCGATTTTGGAAAGAACATGAACAGCATAAAAATCCTTCTCTACAAAAGAAGGATCAACTACCATTTCAATCGCAATTTCTTGTATGGCCTCAAGCAGTAACGAGTTCATATTGTACCGTGCGTCCATTGAAACTGATTTTTCGATTCACTCTTCGATCTACACCAATCACAATGCCTGTTGGAACTTGGGTGGATTCTCCATTATTGTAAGCTTGTTCACATCTGGTGGGAAGGATTCTGACGCCATTCTTTCTCAATGCTGTAATGGCAATGCTTCTCAAATCCGTTTCTGGAAGCAATTTGCCCGAGAACCGAGATCTTTTGGCTCGTACATATACACCATATCCAACGCGAAGGAGCAATTCTTCTTGGATCAGTCCTCGTAAAGCGCGAAGAATTTGATCTCTGTCTGATAAATCCGCAAAGTCAGCAACAACAAAGGTTGCTTCTGAAGAAGATTGGATTCGCTCTCGAATATCCTTGATGAGGGATTTGGAATAGGGCATGATACTTCTCTGCAAAAACACGACAATTTGAGTATAGCATTTTTGAGAAGTGTTGGAAATTAAAGAAGTCCCACCAGAGAACGGATGAGGCTTTTTGGTGTTTGTTTTTACGCACGACAAGTGAACCTTGTCGTTCATAATTGTGCACATATAAAGGATAAGACAATGAGATTGCTCAGTACTTTTGGGGTGGTCGGTTTGATTGCTTGTTCAGGAGACAAACCAGAACCAGCGGCCAATTCAGCACCAATTTTCACCTCTGTCGAAATTACACCATCGGAAGGGATTACTACCTCCACTGACTTGCTCTGTGTAGCGACAGCAACCGATGATGATAATGATGCCTTAGAGCTGAGCTATCAATGGACAGATGTTGATGGAACTGTGCTTTCAGAGACAGATAGCTTGACACTGTCACCAGAGAACACAACTCCAACTACCGAAATCACCTGTACTGCAACTGTTTCAGACGGAGAAGTCTCTGTCACGGAAGAAAGTAGTGTTACTGTTGAGAATACAGCACCAACTGTATCCAATGTATCGATTACACCAGAGACAGTACTTGTGAACAGTTTGCTTGAGTGCTCTTTTGACGCAGAAGATCTAGACGGAGAAGAACTCACCGTATCCTATGTTTGGACTCAAAATGGTACCGAAGTGGGAACGGAAGCCTCTCTACAACTGGACGCTGAAAACTTCACAGATGACGATGTGATTGTCTGCACCGTGACCGTTGAAGATGGCTACGAAGGCACTGCCTCTGATTCAGCTGAAGTGGTGATTGGAAATACGGCACCTGTGATTGGTTCCACCACGATTACCCCAGAAAATCCTTATTCTTACGAAACCCTAACCTGTACTGCCAACTCTGAGCCGACTGGGATTACCGCAGCTGTGACAAGTTCGGACATGTTCTACAATGATTCGACCTTGACCTGTGCAGCAACCGCTTCGGACATTGATCCTGAAGATGCCGTGTTGACCTATACTTACGCGTGGTCGACAGGTGATATTGGTGCCGATTTGGTATTGACTGGCTCGATGATGCCAGGTGCTGAAGTGACTTGTACCGCCACTGCTACCGATGGTTCGGGTGCTGCCATCTCTGTGGATGCGATGGAAACCTTGATGAACCGTGCTCCTACAGTTGATTCAGTGACATTGCCACAGGATGTGACTGCGGAAACCACGAGTATCCTTTGTGATGCCACTGGTTCAGACCTCGATGGTGAAACACCAACCTTGACCTATGCTTGGACTGTTGGCGGTGTGGCGCACTCAGAAACCTCTGATACACTGACCGATACTTTTGTGTATAGTGACACGATTGAGTGTACCGTGACTTCTGCGGATGCGATGGAAACGAGTTCTGCGATGAGTGCGACTACGACTGTGTTGAATACGGTTCCAGTTGTATCCAATGTGGTGATCCTGCTTATACTGATACATCTTTTGCGGTGACGTCATTGTTGAGTGATGTGGATGCCGCTCAATCAGGTACATTGACAGCCTCTTATCAATGGTATGCTGATGGTCAGCTTGTTGGAACAGACTCTGCATCTTTGGTGAATGGGACAATGAATGAGTTCTTCGCCAAAGGACAAGATGTCTATGTGGTTGTGACACCAAACGACGGTGTGGCTGACGGTACACCGGTGCAATCGAATACGGTTACTGTGTTGAATAGTGCTCCAACTGCACCAACTGTCTCCATTTCTGCTGACAATGACCCAGCTGAAGTGGGTGTGGATGATTTGACCTGTATGATTGATGTGGAAGCTTCGGATATTGATGGAGATGCCTTGACCTATGTTTATACTTGGTATGATGAAGGCGGCAACTGGGCGGATGAATCCTCTCCGACTACAGATTTGAGCTACGACTATCCGGGAAGTGGTACAGAGGTGGGTACTTGGACTTGTGAGGTGGTGGCCAATGATGGGGATGTAGATTCGACAGTTGCGGATGCGGTTTATGAGGTGGATGATGGTTCGATTGTTTGGACTGAGATTTGGTCTCATCCTTTGACTTCTCAACCTGCTGGAGCAACAACATATAATGGAGGTTGGCAAGGACAGGGGGTTAATACCATCGGAAATCGTACTGGCTGGGTTCAAAATTCAGACCACAATAGACTATGGATCCCAGTTACAAGATCAAGTACAGATTTTGAGGCTGTAGAAGTAGATTTATATAAGCCTTTAATTTCTGGTGCTGCATTTTATCCATTAGGTAGAAAATACTCTATGGGTTTCGAAGAATTTCTACAATTTGGATTCGGGAAGTCCAGTACCAATGGATCGGTGTCCTATGGTGGATATAGTAATGGATATGGGTCATCTGGTGGCATTGTAAGTGTGACATCGGGTATTTTGGGTTTTAGCTCAGCAACTTGGCACACCTTGAGAGTTGAGTATTCATATGTAGACAACACAAGCATCTATTACATAGATGGAGTAGAGGTCTATACGACCAATCAGATAGCAATTGATCAACTATTAACTGACCATGTTCTTCTCTTAGGGTCAGTGAATTGTTGTTCTTCTCCTGCAAATGTCGCTTGGTCGAACCTGAAAGTCTACGAAGGTCAATAAACTTAACGCCTGACAAGGTTCACTTGGCTCGAAATGTAACACAGACTATTTCATGTGTCATATTCTAAAATACTGGATTGAACCAAGCATAATCATGAAATGTAGATGTTCTCGACACATGATAAGTGACAAGAAATATTGATGCAGCTTGAAAAGGGGCAAGTGGAAGTCCTAGACTGGAAGTGGAAGTCGATATTCTTGAGCAGAACATGGTTTCCACTTCACAACCGAATGGAAACAGCCCTATAGGAAACCATGAGAACTGGAAGCATCATGTCTGGCTTCCAATCAATATCTTCCACTTCCGTTTCCGATTATTTACGCTTCCTCATCGTATCGGCAAGTGGAAACATCTTCTGCCAATCGGAAGTTCATTAGGAAAAGCAATCGGAAGTGGAAGCACACTGATTGGCAAGTTCCTATACCTAAACCTTTGATATATAAACGATTTTCAAACTTTGTGTAGTGGAAGCACTCAGATATCAAATGGAAAGGAACATCATTTTTCATGGTTTCCTATCTATATTTATTGACATGTCAACACTGTTTGTGTATAGTAAAAGGAAACGGAACCCCTACTTTTACAAAAGGAAACGGAAATGGAAATTGAATCTGTAGAGAATGAAAGCCTTCCTATTGAAAGCAACAATGGAACGGAAACAGAAGTGGAAGTTTCAAAGGAAACGGAAGTGGAAACAGAAGAGTTTGTTGAACTGGAAGTTGCTGCAAAAATGGCAGATCGCTCAACAAGAACCATTCGCAAGTGGCTCAAAACAGATGTTGTACAGGGTAAAAAAGAGGACCCAGACAACAGTCGTTCCAAATGGCTGATTAATAGACATTCACTAATGGCATACCTGGCAACGGAAGCCGACCCAAACCCTCCTCGAAAATCTGGGAATGAGACAGACACAAACATATCCGAAGAATCTACAGTCGTAGCCAATGAAGATATTCAGAATTCCACGAACATGGAAGATTTGGAAAAGCTTCTCCAGAGCATGACCGAAGAGCTTAAGAAGAAACAGAACATCATCAGTAAACAGGAAAGGGATATAGCAGAACTCAAAATGCAACTAGAAATGGCACACTTCAAGTTAGAGCAAAAAGACCTATTGCTGGAAGCCATCCAAGACATGCAACCAAACCACGATGCTGCAGCAGCTGGGTACGAAAGAAGAATCTCTGACCTAATGGAAAAGCTATCGGAAACGGAAAAGGAACTCTCTATCGTTTCCGATAGGTATACTCAGGAATGCTCCAAAGGTGTTCTGGCTCGCATCTTTACACGGCCTCAAGAGTTCAAGCTTTTGCCAGATAGCAAGTCTTGATTTGGTGAGGTAAATACTGTTGGTGACACAATTTCGATATAGGTTAAACCTTGATTTTTGCACGAAGTGGGAAAGGATTTTCGAAAGTGGGAAAACGGTGATGAAGAGTACTATTTTAGGGTGTCAAGATTCTGGTTTCTAGGAATTGATTTTTGAAACGCGTAATTTGGATGTTTATGTGTGAAAAGACTTCCTGTTTTTTATGAGATCAGATTCGAGACAAGACGCTCTTTGGGAAGCAGATTTGATAGAATGGGGAGCGAGGAAAAACGCATTTGAATTCCTATCCATCTTCAGGTGTGATACTTCGAATGCTTTGCTGTGTAAGCCAGAGAACATAACGATTGACGGGATAAACCAAATGGGGCATCATGCGACGCTGAACGATTTTTTGGGGTTTCTGTACCGTGGAGTTTGTAAAAATTAAAGCACATCGACGCGTCTTAGTGTCTCTTGTACTTCGGTTTTCCGATCCATTCTCTTGGTCAGAGCGGTCTCGAGTTAGATCAATTTCCGAATCCGCAATGAGTTTGAAACAACCGAAAGACTGCTCGCAACCATCGCAACAGAAGCCAAAACAGGTGGCATCAACGGCCCATCAAAAAAAACCAAAATACCCGCAGCGATTGGAATGAGCGAAGCATTGTATACCAAGGAAAGAAATAGATTCTGTTTTATGATTTTCATGGTTCCATGTGTCAAGTCCAAAAAAGTAATCACTCTTCTCAAATCTCCTTTGACAATGGTGACATCAGACGCACTGATAGCTACATCTGTACCTGTACCCATCGCAATAGATAGGTCTGCCTTTGCTAGAGCAGGAGCATCATTTATTCCATCACCAATCATTACGACTTTGTGCCCAGATGCTTGTAGTGTTTCTATCTGTTTCGATTTTTCCAGTGGCAGAACCGCTGCCAAGTAATGATCGATTCCCAAACTCGTAGCAACGGAATGTGCAATGCGCTCATTGTCTCCAGTAATCATCCAAGTTTTTATACCCCTTTTTTGTAATTCCTGAATCACATCTTTGGAATTGGATTTGATTTGATCACCAATCATTATTGTTGCAACATGTTTGGAATTACTGGCAATGAAGACCTCTGTTCCCACTTGTTTTGATAGCAAATTGTCGTCTAACAAAACGCCTTCTTGATCGAAAAGGGCTTTGTTTCCAAGAATATAATCCTTGTCTTCAAATTCTGCGATCAAACCTTTTCCTTTTACGATTTCAAAATAGTCCGGCTCGTCAAGTTCAAGCCCTTCTTTCTCTGCAAATTTAACAATCGCTTTGGATATAGGATGTTCTGAAAACTGTTCAATAGACCCAATAGTCAGTAAAATTTCATTCCTTTCAGTCGAGCAAAGAAAATCAATTACCTCTGGCCTCCCTTCCGTCAAGGTACCTGTTTTGTCAAAGACTATCGTGTCGATCTCCCCCGTCTTTTCTATGACTTCGCCACCGGCAATCAACAGGCCTTTCAATGATGCCCTTCCTGTTGCTACAACCACAGCTGTAGGTGTAGCAAGTCCCAAGGCACAAGGGCAGGCAATAACCAGTACAGCGATCATATTTGAGATAGACATCCCCCATCGTGGTTCTGGGCCAAATAAAAACCAGATAACGAAGGTTAAAAATGCAATTGCTATGACGACCGGTGTAAAGGCAGCACTGATCTTGTCTGTGTATTTTTGAATCTCGGGCTTGGAGTTTTGTGCTCGCTCCACAAATGAGATTATCTGAGCCAGGAAGGTATCTGCACCCACCTTTGTTACGTAATAATCTATCGTGGAGTCCCCATTGATCGTTCCCGAAAAAATTGGGTCGTCTTTTGCTTTTGTAACCGGGTTCGCTTCTCCTGAAATCATTGATTCATCTATTGCAGAATTTCCTCTGACAACAACACCATCGACGGGTATCTTCTGCCCTGGTAAGACACGAAGAATATCGGCTATTTCTATCTTCTCCACAGGGATCTCTCTCGTCGCACCATCTTCAACCAACAGAGCGTGTTTTGCAGAAAGTTGGAACAAGGAATTTAAGGCTTCTTTGGTTTTTCTTTTTGCTTTTTCTTCAAAATACTTACCCAAGTAGACGAAAGAGATGATAAATCCAATAGCCTCAAAATAGACCTTTTGCGTTAATCCTATGGATACAGATAGGTCTGAGAAGATGGTAACAAAGGCACTATAGATGTATGCACAACTCGTGCCGATTCCGACCAACGTGTTCATATTGGAATGACCCGTTTTCAAAAACAACAACACTGATTTTTGAAATTGAAAGCCGATCCAAATCCAGATCGGAGTTGCCAAAGCCATCTGTAGGATCCAATTTATTCGATGGCTCGGCCATCCTTTCAAAGGCCACATCGCAAGAGAGAACAACACAACCGAAAGAAGAATCGATATAAGGAACTTCCGAAATTTGTCGTCAAAATCAGCTTCTGGTTGTGAGTTGGACTGATTCACTTCAAAAAAACGATACCCAAGCCTGTCCATTTTGTTGATGACATCGGGTAAAAGCCGCTCATCTGTCAATTGAAAAGAGGTCTTCTCCAAAGCATAGTTTACAGAATATTCTTTGACTCCTTCAATCGTTGAAAACTCTTTTTCAATCGTAAGCGCGCAAGCGGCACAACTCATTCCATCGATTGTGTAGGAATACTCTTTTGGATTCATAATTTTGTCTTATTTAGAGACACAACCGAAAACCCGAGCTTTTCAATGGCTGTTTTCAGAAGCTTTCCTTTTAGGTTTTCACCTTGTGCAGAAACCGTCTTTTCTTCAAGTGATACACTAAAATTGCTCACTTCTGGTAACTCTGAAAGAACCCTCTCTATTTTTGAAGTACATCCACCGCACTTTATTCCCTCTAGAACCAATAAATAATTTTTCATCACATCTCCTTTAAATATATTTTTTGTATATGATTACACAATACTGTCTTTTACTTTTAGACCACTGTATTAATGCTGCCTGATTCAATCATCTATTCGGGTATTGATCCAAAAAAACCTACACCGCTTGTGCGATATTTTACTTTGATTTTTATGATAATAAAAAAATCACGACGCAATATCTTTCAACCCTCCTTCTTTGTGAAGCATTCCGACTCCCAAAGTCCACCACTTGTTTGGATCCATCATCATATTGGAATGCCCCATCGAGAAAAACAGTGGCGGTCGTTTTTTTATGCGAATCATATCCGATTGAATCGAGTATACCTTTTTTTCAAGAGAAGGTAGCTTCAAATACGATGGCTTTTGATTGTCAGGAGAAACAGCAGGAGGGATATCGAGAGACAAATCAGAAGAAACAGGACGCCCTAAAAACTCTTCTATCCGTATTTGATGCTTGTTTAAATCGGTTTGATAACCGATCCGTAGCAAAGATAGGTCTGCCAATTCCGACTCCAACTGAGCCAAAACCACCTTGGGTAGAGAACCAACTTCCACTCTACCCAGCACACTGTTTTTGTGTTTGGCAATGATGTTGTAATGCTGCTGGCTCAGCTCAAGCTTGCGTTTGGCATACATCCAGTCCGCCAAATGCAAAAGAAAAGAATACTGAAGTTCTTCCTTGATCTGTTGCTGTGAGAGTTTTGACTTATTTATGTAGGTCTCTCTCTTTTTTTGCTCAAGGGAAAACTCTTGTCTGTATAGAAAGGGTTGTTGAACGCGAATAGAGTATCCGGCGCCCATTGGAGCAATCGATAATGAGAGATTCGGCTCTTTCCATTTAATTGTGGACTGGGGAGACAGCTCTTGCTGCTGAACATGTACATTCGCAGCAGCCACTTGAGGGTGTCTACTCCAGACCTCCTCTACCAATTGCGATAGACTCTCGGGTTCACTTGCCCAACACAAAGACCAAAACAACCACACTTGTACTCCTTTTTGAATTTAGACCACTTGCTAACGCTTGGAACGACAACATTTATTAACTTGGAAAGGCTTTGGTGCATAAATAAAACAGTTTATTAGATTCTCTTCCAGAAGGGACTCTGATATGAAGGAACTACACAAACGAAGTCATAATCCAAAGTATAAGAAGAAATACAGGGTGAAAATCGAGCTATGTGACAACTCCAATAGAAAAGATCTCTAACTATCTTGTGACGTTGGCATGTGTGGCTCCAATCACTGTGATCAACCACCGCATGAACAAAGTGTGAAAAAGGTGTGTAAAAATCTGGACGCACATGGACGCAGATTTTTACACACCTTTTTCACACTTTGGTGTTTTCGTCACAATTCCAACAGAAAATAAATCGGTCAAAGTCTAGGTATATCATGCAATATCGAAAGGTTGGTTTTAATTGGTAAACCGCCTGTTAAGGACTATTGGTGATAGTCTTTATCGGTCAACATCAATACTTAACATAACTCTATATGTAGTAGATAAAGCCACCCCTCCCTAAGCAAAACAAGCAACTCACTGTGCTTGAATCTCTCGTTTTTGAGCCAAATGGGTATTCAGACTTGTCTGAAGCTCCACCCTTTGAAGTTCCTTCGCTTGAAGCTCGCGTCGATATTCCTTGATTAACTCCATCTCATTGTTTAGGGCGGTTTTCTGAACTACACCGAGCAACAATCCACCAACTGTCGGAGCAATAATACCTATCCAGGTTCTACGAATCGCCGTGTCATAGTAATCTTCAATCGTAGCAGCTGTTTGTGGGTCCAATCCTTGTGTCGTGCTTTGATACTGACTCATCAGAGAAAGAGATTGAATCGCAGATGTAGAATAGATAGTTGCCAATGAATATCCCACTGCAGAGCCGATAATACGACCATTTTTGCGCTTTTCAGCTTCGTCGAGTTCATATCTCAACGCACGAATATGTTTATTGACGGTTTTCAATTCACCATCAATTTCCAGAATGGTTTGGTTCAATTGGGCCAACTTCATCTCATCGGAAGGAGAGAGAGCTTCAGCATCCATCATCAAACCAAGGCCAAACACAAACAATAAAGTCAAATACCGCATCACACCACCTTTTCTTCAATCCTATTCTATATGCAAGAACCATTCAATCCATCGGATACACAAAACAGGCTGCGAATCTGCCAATATTGCCCTACATCTACAACATTACATCGGCATTCAGACTTTAGCTGGTGTCGGGAAAACACAGTGGTGAGTTATGTTAAGTATATTTGTGTTTCTAAAAGATGAAACCAAGGTGGGCAAGCCACCTACCTGTGTCTTTTTTTCTCTCTCTTCCCTTTTTCAAGCACCCCTAGAGAATGTGTCGCTGTTATCAATGAACAAAATGATCATCGTCACCCCAAGCGACAACGATTGCCCTGATCTGATAGCCAATAGCCATTGACTTCCTAATTCGAACAACATCGCCGCCCTTACGGGCAAACTGGGTTTTGTCTATTCGTCATTCGAGCCTTTCAAGACTCATCACCGCCATTGGCTAGTGCCTTGGTTTGGAGAGGGACTTCAGGCTTACGCTCTGGCCCTCTCCCACCAGCACTGCCAATCGGCTGGTTTTCCACGTGGGGAATGTCGATGGTCTACGCCCACCGACGGGGAATTACAGACCCATACAGGTCTGTGGGGCTATGGGTGAAGTCCTAGACGAAACCCGACGCCGTAGCTGCCGCGGTACGCCGGGTTGCTGCCGCCGCGGAACGACGCCCGCACGTCGCCCGGGCTGTTGTACCAGCCGCCACCACGACCGACGCGGGCGGAACCTACTGCAGGCCCGTACGGGTCTGTAACGGACCCGTGGCGGTACACACTGTCACCCACAATCTCATCTTGGTCTTCATCATATTCCATGCGATCCCAGCACCATTCATAGACATTTCCACTCATATCGTAGAGTCCAAAACCATTTGGTTTCTTCTGACCAACTGAATGGGTCTCATAGCCACTATTGTCACAATACCAAGCCACTTCATCTACGTTGTCACTTCCAGAGTACTTATGGTATTCACCACCACGAGCCGAATACTCCCACTCTGCCTCGGTTGGCAATCGATACCCCTTCGCGTTCCAGTTACACGTTACATTCTTACCGTTGATGGTATACGCCGGTTCTAGACCTTCTCGCTTAGACAGTTTGTTGCAGAACGCGACCACTTCAAACCAAGTCACACTTTCCACTGGTCGATTCGCACCCTTGAACCTACTCGGATTTGAACCCATCACACTCTCCCACAACGCCTGAGTGACAGGATACTTACCCATCAAGAAATCTCGGGTCAGAGTCACCTTATGGCGAGGCTGTTCATCATCGTAGGCATCCTGATCATCCTCCAGTGCCCCCATCATAAACTCCCCTTTCGGAATCAACATCATCGCGTGTTTACCAGAACCACTGCCAAACTCTCTCAGACTTCCTTCAAACAATCGGTCTCGTTCTGCTCTTTCTTCTGCCTCAACCTTCTGACGTTCTGACTCGACTCGCTGACGTTCTGCCTCAATACTCGCAACATGTGCATTCCACTGAGTTTGGGCTGATGATGTCACTTCAACACTGCTCAGTACACGTTCGGCATCCTCTATCGATACGTCATCCGGTACTTGAGCAATCAGCTCCTTGATCCCTTTACTGCCCACCTTCTTTGTTGACGTCAACGTCAAGGATGTAAAGACCTCTGCCAACTCTTCACCCAACTGGAGGAGCAGAAGCCGCGCCTGTCGCTCAGTCTTATCCACCGTCCATGACCGTTCAAATGTCAAATCGGTAATCGCGACGGTTCCCATTGGCAATGTGAGCATCATTCTATCAGCAAGACCGATATCATCCGGGTCACACTCAGACATCAATGCATCCAAAGAATCCCACGACTGTGAAATCTTGGCTTGGATACCCGTACGCGTATCCTCCCAGTGTGTTCCACCGTACTCTACAAACTCACCCAAATACTCTGGGTCATAGTCGATACCCCACACTTCCAACACCTCTCGCATGGCATCACCATTTTCATCAAAATACCATGAATCATCCCGTTTAAATTCACCATACTCACCTTCCCATTTCAACGTGACAGCAGACGTTTTGGGAAAGAGAAAAGACCCAATCTTAACGTAGTCTTCAAGGGGCATACTGGGATCAAAACCCAGTCCTTCGATGATGGCTTCCAATTGTTTTTTATTGGCATAGGTTCTCCAAAAAGGTGTGTCTGTTTGACATGATATAACCTCTCTTTCTTTCTTTTGCTTTGCCCAGGAGGAGAAGCAACAAGAACAAGACAGGTAGGTGGCTTGCCCACCTCTTGAATCTTGCTCATTTTGAAGCATCTTCTGTGTATATAAGAGTATATATACGCGAGATACTACAAAATTACATCGATGAGCACATCAAGCAAAATCGCCAAGCTGGCAGAATGTGAATCACTGAACCATCATCTTGTTCTATCTTCGTCGATTCTTTTCTCGTCACAACAAAACCTTTCATCAAGGACAGTTCCTTCATACCCTGCCGTAATGCTCGCAACTCTCTTTCGCGGGTTTCAGGATGTTCCATTTGCTCGCAAACCTGCACAAGCATCTTTTGACCACTGTACAACACCACAATGAAATCAACTTCCCAGCCCTGGGTTGTTTTATAGTAATGAATACCTGGAGACAGACGACGCAAAGTCAAAAATACAAGGTTTTCCAGCAAATGACCTGAATTGAGCAGAACACCCGATGTGCAAGAACGAACCAAAGCATGATCAATACAGTAGGCTTTCTTTGGATTGGTGTTGACGCGTGCCAATGAAGAATCAAACAGTTTTACTGTGAAGATGAAATAAGCGTCTTCCAACCAGTTCAAATACAGAGACAGTGTCGCCTTTGGAACCTTATGTCCAAGTGATTTTAGATATCCATCCAGCTTGTTCAGGCTGTACAATGAACCAACATTTTCCAATAGTCTTTGCACCAAGTCTCGAATCGCTTTGGGATGTGAAATGTCATGACGCTCGATGATATCACGAAAGATGATGGTACTCAGATATTCCTGATGGATTCGAATCCGCAAGTGCTCACTCAGTCCAATCGTCTCTGGAAATCCACCCTGCCCCCAATATCGATCAAAGCCTTCTTGTACAAATGCACGCTCTTTGCTGGAAAGATGCTGTCGGTACTCTACACCCGAATGTCTCAAAAACTCGGTAAAAGAGAAGGGAAACACCTCCCAAGACAATGCTCTCCCACGCATTTGCGTTGCTATCTCTTTGGACAAGTACTGGGCGGAAGAACCGGTAATATACACTTCACAAACCTCAGTTCGCATCAAACGATCGATGAATGGTTCCCAATTTGGGATGACCTGAAGCTCATCAAAGAAAAAATAAACCTTCTCTGCTCCCTTTTTGTGCGGGTACAATCGATAATAAACATCCAATATGATGCCCAATCCGATCTCTTGTAGCTGGTGCAGGCGGTCATCAAAAAGATTGATGTACACCATATTCTCTCGCAACACACCAGAGGATTCCAATCTTTGAACCTGCTGCATCATCAAGGTTGATTTTCCTGAACGACGAACACCCATACAAACGGTTGCTTTATTTGGCAATGGTTCTAATGCGACTTCGCGAATGGTGGTAGTGGGAATGATTCCCTGTTGAAAATCTAGAACAATTTCTTCGATGATGGCTTCTTGCGTTTTTGACATGTTCCTACACTGGTAAATATTCTTACTGGATTGACAGTAAACTATATCAAATTTCTTACCGGTTATCTATCATAAAAATATTTATTTTGCAGCCAGACACATCATAGCCTCAGACACTGCCACGTCCTGACTTGGCACAGCAAACAACGCACCGTCGAACATCGGACAAACCAAATCGGCACCCAGTCGCTTCGCCTCAATCAACACATGGTCCATAATCATCGATTCGTATGCTCTCAACAATGCCGTAAAGGCAGAGCGTTCAGCTTTCTCTTGTCGTTTTTCGATCGATTCTGGCCAACCTTTCTCGCCACGCTGACCACTCAGCAGGTCTGCATCGAAGTAGAACATCTGGCGACCATACCAATTCAAGGCGTGGGATTCTCCACTCTCGACCTTTTCGGCAATCATCGTCTTGTGCTTCATACGGAAAGTCTGTGCTTCTGGGAAACGATCCCACCACGCATCATGTAACTCTTCTGCCTTCTTGTAGGTCAGTTCCACGCCAAAATCTTCCAATTTGCCCTTCAACCAATAAACTCCAGCTCCGGCAATCATCGAGTTATTGACCACTTTACCAATCTTACGACGCTGTTTGGCTGTCATATTCTGATCTGACAACAACAAGTCCCCAGTTGATTGGTGGGCGTCTCCCTTGAGCCATTCTGTCATGGCATCATCTTTTGAAATGGCCGCCAAAATCGACAATGCTGCACTCTTCATATCAAAATCAAGTAGGGCGCGGTCTTTATCGGGCTTTATGGTGGCTCGAAGGTCTTTGGAAAGAGAGGATAGCATCAACAATCCTGATTCTTCCGAACGACTATCATCTTCAATAATCGGATAACGACGAGGGCATCGCAATGTTGAAATCGTCTTGGAGAACCCTATCTTTTCGCCTTTTTTGATTTTGTTCTCTACCCAAGTTTGAATTTCAGTGGCTTTTTTACCTTCTGATTGTCGTTTTTGAACTGCCTTTTTCCAGTTTGCAAAATCAATGTCCACTGGTGAAGATTGAAGGGAAATGGAGAGGGGGTGCAAGGGGGGTCTGGTTGGACGAGTAAATCCTAGTCTGTCGGATACCCGAGCGTTCTTGATGGATGCCAATTGCCCGTCCACGACTTTCTGTAAGAGATAATTATACTCGGTGGTGGACAGGATCTGCGTCTCTGAAGCATACTGATTGGATGACTTCTCGGAGTCTAAAACAGGATATTTGGCTATCCAGTCTCTTTCTGTTTTGGATGACAGTCTCATCATTCTTTCTACGGATTCCATGTTGATGATGTAATCACGTTGTCGTCTGGTACTGGTACTGGTACTGGTGTTGTCTGTCTCTTTGTCTGTACCAAAAGATTCTGTTTCCTGTGAGGGGCGTTTGGTGGCCAGTAGCTTGATACCAATCGTATCCAAGAAGCCAGATAACCATTTCATTTGTGAGTCTTGAGGAGGAGCCGTTAGTTTTAGCCGTTCAAAATCTGTAGATTGTCGTTTTGCCCACCAATATGCATCGGCCAGTTTCTTTCGGTTGATGGCAATTTTACCAGCATTCCAATCGATGCCCATTTTGAACAGCACATCTTGGATGATTTGGGTGCGTTGCAAGGTGTGTTTGATTTGAGAGTCTAGACCCACCGATAATTCGACTGCATCTCGTTTGGCGATAACCAATCGACCGGCTTCTGTTTCAGATAATTGCAATGCGGCGAAGTTTTTGGCTTTGTTGGTGAGTTTGCCATGCTCATCGGTACGGATGATGTGTATTTGTTCTTCAGTCTCAGCAGCTTTGAAGCCATTCCCAAATGTTTGTTCTAGGCGTCTCTTTTCGAGTATGGCTCGTTCAGTATCAGTCTTGGAATACTTTTGCTCAATCTCTTTGGCTTCTTGGTCGCTAACGGTTCTGGCGGTGAGGATACCGAACGCTCGTGCTTCTTTGAGTTGGTTGCGAGTGTCCTTGAGTTGGGCTTTGATATCCTCCTCGTTTTCGACTTCTTCTGTGTTTTCCTCGATCAGCATATTTTGCCGTATCCAAGTAGCGGACCAATCTTTACCGTTTGCAATCGAAGAAGATTCAATGGTGGCCAACAAGGTAAGGAGGGACAATCGCACAGGATCTCGAGCAAAATGTCTGCCTACACTGATGTTGAGACCGTCAAGGATGCGTAGAGAGTCTTCTTTGGCCAGTGCCCAGTTGTGCAAAAGTTTTTCGGGCGTACTTTTCCAGGTTTCTTTGGCTGTGCGGTTGTCACCTGAAAAGTAAACCTTGGCATCGATGGGGTGACGGATCCGACCCGACATTTGCTGGATGTTTCTGGCATTTCCAGTGCTTTCACAGATGATCACATGTCTTTCATCATAGTGATTTTGGACATCAATCGAAACCCCAGAACCGATGATATTGGTATAAAGGAGGACATCACAAACGAAGGGATTGTTGTGCTTTTTGCGTTCGTTGTCGAAATTGTCAGAGTGATAGCAACGAATATCCAATTTTGAAAAGTCTTTTTTCAGTGTTTCCGCTAGTGTGATCGCTTCGTTTTTGGATGAACAGGCGATGGCAAGTTTTTTACCCCTGCGAACACGCTGATGAATAAGCAATTGGTGGTTTTGCTTGGAACCCATATCCACCCAAGTGACAGGGTCTACTTCAGCAGTAAGGATGTGGGTTTCATCTAAACGCCCTGCGTGGTCAATTAATTCTAGGGTAGCTTTACCAGCATAGGCATCCATCAATGTCACTTTTCTGGATTGTGCGATATCTTGCACAAGGGCAAAATAGGTTTGCTGTGCTTCTTCCGCTGTGAAAATGGTCTTGGAGTTCAGTTGTTGCAGACAGGATTCAACTTCATCCATATAGAGATATTTGATGTGCCCAAGTACTTTGCGGAAACTGGCAATACAGACCACCATCGAGCCATGCCATCTGGGGTCTCCTGGTTCAAAGTCGAGATAGCAAGGCAGGTTTAGGCGTTTGGATGCTTCTTGTGCCAGAGCTTGTGTGGGAACTATATAAACATGTCTGTCGTTCGGATGGTCGGCAATGAAAAGTTGCTGTTGGAAAGTTTTACCCAGTGACATGGGCCATCGGATGACTTCTATCGGACTTCTACGGCTTGGTAGGATACCTTTGCCATTTGAATCTTTTTCACATTCTATGGTGGTTGTGATGAAACTTTCACAAATTTTTGTTTCTTTTTTTGTACAACTTTGTAGACTTCGTGTTAAATTACTCATGGGTTTACACTCATGTAGCCCTTGAGTCAGTGTTCTCGGCCTCTAAACTGAAAAGTACTGCCTCAGGGGAGCGACCCACCATCGCTGGTTTTAGTTTTCAATCAAGCCCTTTCAATCTTGCCGGATCAGAGGGCTTGATTTATTTTAGGGCAACTGGCTCTTACGACGAAGATGATGGGAGCTGCCCCTCAGATGCTTGCACTGTGCTAGCACCATTTGGAATGTAATTTGATCAGGGCTGATTGGGTAAGAAAAAGTGAAGAAAAACGCTTGATTTTAGATTTTAGGTGGTTTTTGACCGATCAGAAGGTTTTGGGTGTTCACTTTTGTAAAACAGCGATCATTGCCATTTTGGCACTGTTACAAGTATCTTAGGAAAGCCAAGTGGGAACTGGTTTTATTGAATTACAGTCGATCGAGTTTTCTGTTGGAAAGTGAAGATATAAAGAACAGACGGTTGAAACTGTATCACATGCGTGGGATGCTACAGAAATCGGGCTGGGAAAACGTGGGATGATGTTGGCGTTCGTTGCTTTATGGTTGACTGTATGGGCTTCAAAAGTTTGGAAAGATGATGATCATATGTATTTTTTCGAGCACGTTGTTTTCTTGGGCTTCGATGTTGTCTCAAATGTATGCCTATTCGGTGGTGCTAATTGGTGCTGAAATCTTCGGGACGACATGGGATACTGATGTGCCGCTAAAAATGGGGATAGTAGACCACCACATGGAAAACGAGATAACTAGGTACCTGAATGACCGATATTATTGTGCGCCGTGAGGTTCTACTTCCCCATGTTTTTCGACATGTGTGCGGTTGGCTGTTGATAAGTGGTACATGTGGTGTCCAACCAGCAGCTTTAGAATACCGTTTCAATACTCAAAATCTCCAGTTCATGCCAAACGATGTTTTAACTTTCAGCGTGGAAAAGTTTCCATATCCATAGGGTCGCCGGGAAACCGCTTTGAACCTTGATTTCCACGATGTGCACGTTTTTGTGGAAAATGTGAGTGGTCTTTTTGTGTTTCTGTGTTTGGCATTCGATAAAGGGTCACAGCTGGGGAGATAAAAGAGGTGGTTGAGTATTGTTCTCTTGGGTGTTCTTCCAAGAACTACTTGGTTCTCTATCTGGTGAACTACTTGCTTCACTTCTCTTTTCGTTCGGTCGTAGCGATTGAAAAAGAGTAAATCGTTCTTTTGACCTTCACAACAAGATTTTGGGACAGGTCAAAATGATGCAATATCCAATCAGCCTGCTTATTGACACCATTCACACTACAAGATGCGGATAATATGCAACTGTTCCACTACATGATAGTCATCAGATCACAACCCTGACAGTTAAGGATTGGGTATAACATTGCATCGACTTTTGATCCGATATGACTGTGACAACAAGAGGGTAGTTGACTATGCCATCGTGTTGACCGACCGTAAAGTGTAACGTCATCGAAGCAATGATTTTCAATGACATATTGAAAGTCAATGTATAGAAGACATTGTTCACGTCTGTTTGATGACAGAATCTGGGAAATTCAACTCAACCGATATTGCAAAAACCATAAGACCTTGTCAATTTACCAAAGAAATTGCAAGCTTGATAAATTGGAACAAAACGGCTTTTATAGTTTGTTTTCGTCATGCAACATGTTGGAATATCAAAGAAAATGCCAATATGTTGTATTTTGTGGTAGTTCTAAAACCATACAAAACAGTCAACAGAATACGAATGTATCAGAAGGTCAACAGGTCTTTGCTTGTCAAGGATTTTCTATTTTTTGTAAAGACAGATTTCATCATAGCATAACTTGTATATGATCATATATGAGGCCTGGTAGAATCGACCTACAGTCTCAGTATAAGTGTTAGTATCCGATTGTGAATAAAGGTAAACTTGTTTTGCACAGTATGGTCATTTGCAGAGTGATAGGCCCACAGTATGTGTACTAGATAGGGACTCATTGTGATGATAAAGAGTCGACTTGCTAAGGCGTCAAAGGTACCACTACAAAGTAGTATGTTGTATGGTTTAGATGTAAAGATTATATCAATCTTGTTAAGACATTTATACCTATCTGACAATTCGGATATCATGCCCTTTGGGTGCACTCTTAAACTATACTAGACTAAATATGGAGTGACCCATGAGAAAGAACAAAACATATACAAAAGCATTTAAACAAGAATGTGTTCAATACATGCACAATAATTTAAGTATGACATTTGCTGAGGCTGCCGAGAATCTAGGTATATCAGCGTCTACATTACAACGATGGTATAAGAACGCCAAGGGCACTTCCGATGGACTCCGCCCAAAGTCGAAACGGTCGAGAAAGTTTCCAAAATGATCTCGGCCACAACTGGAAAATCCTACGGTGTTCAACGTGTATGTCGAGTTTGGCAAATACCCAGAGCAACCTATTACTCGAAATCCTTTGGAGCGAAGCCAGGAAAGAATCACTGTACACCTCGCTTTCACAGTGATTCTTTCCTGGTGCAGCGGATTAAACACCACATTGAATCCAGTCCCTTTCATGATGAAGGATATCGTAAGATTTGGGCAAGATTGCGGTATGAAGGGACAAGAACGTCAAAAGAAAGAGTGAGACGATTGATGAGAGAACACCATTTGCAACCAGTGAATCGACCTCGTAGG
>CAKZLX010000116.1 GCA_937127265.1 uncultured Pseudomonadota bacterium | reverse complement strand
AAGCAACGCCAAGACACTGCATCCTGCCAGTCCGACATTGATAGGATAGCGAGTATGTAAGGTTTTGGGTGACGTAGGGCTTTGTGTATCCGATAACGAAGAAAGATAGTGATAGCCCAAATTGAAACGATGTTTACACAGACCAAAGAGCGAAACATGTTTGTGGTGTACAAAGGTTGCCGAAAAGACCTGTTGGATACTCTCTGGTGGAAAGTACCAACGTGATTGAATGTCGTCACTGTATCTGGAGGTGCGTGAAGTATCCCAACCCCCCATCTCTTGCCAAGCACTTCGACGCATCAAGCACAACGATGTAAAGGCCGTATTGACCAGTGTGCCATGTTGTTGTAATTGGTAGCATAGTGAGAGGTTGGTGTATTGAGTTGTCCAAGTACCTTTGGGCACTTGCCATGCGGGAAATCCATTGAAAGCATAGTTGGTTGGATGCTGGATGGCTTGGTCTAATAGAACACCTAAAGTACCCACTTCAATTTCTACATCACTATCCACAAACAACAACCATGGTGCAGTTCCTGTCTTTGCCCCTAGATTTCGAGCACTAGAAGGGCCTTGTTGGGTCTGCGAAAGTAATGTGATGGGAATGTCACTGGAGATTTGGGATATCAACTGAGGACTGTTGTCGGTTGAACCATCGTCGACAATGTAAATCTGTATATCGCTAAGCACTTTATGTTGCCGACACCGTATACACTCCGCAACCAGTGCCTCCAAGCACACCAAAATGGTGTCTTTTGAGTTGTAGGAAGGTAAGATGATGTCCAAGGCCATAGACATTTGTCTCCATCAAAAGGTTAGGAATGGATAGACTTAAAAGAATCCAAATCGGAAAAACTCTTCGGCCCCAAACAGAATGTTCCATCCACTATCCCCATAGCCGATATCAAAACGCATGGTATTGTAGGGTTGGGGTGGCATGCGTATTCGAAGCCCCAGCCCACCACCTCCATGCAGGGCATCTTCGGCATAGGTCAGTTCACTAAAGAATACCAAACCCAGTGTGTTTTCTGGTTTCCAACGGTATTCGAGAACCGCAGAAGGGAGTATTTCGTCACGCCAGCGGTGAGCAGGGGCAGTACGTAACACATTTCCACCACCAACGGTTGGCAATCGCCACCAAGGGGCTTCGGTATTTGGACTGGCTGAGAATTCAATCAAAGATGCCCAGCCAGAGGGGTGTATCCACATCAGTTGTGTGTCGAGTCGCAGGTGGTAGTATTCCCATGCCACATATTCTCCAGTGGTATAGACTTGTAGGGTATCAAAGGGTTTCCACATCATCCCACTGGATAGACCAACCCCCATCCATGTTTCGGGGATGTCATCGGGTGTATATTGTTCCCATCTCGTCATCGGTCCCAACCACGCCTGACCAGTATCCCAGCGAATACCAGGTCGGAGATTTAATGAGGCGGTTTCTATCAAGTGAAAGGTGGGTGTGTCTTGCTGATAGCGATAGAAGGGTCTTCGCTGAACGTTGCTGTTGATCTGTATCCAGCGATCACCAACCGAAGTGTAGGAGAGGAATAATCCACCGGCATACTGGGTAGTGAGAGCAATACTGCTTTGCAATTGTCCACCGTTGTTGTCTATGTTGGGTTGGGTCCAAGACATCGACCCACCAACGCCCAATTGTCCACCACCATAGAGTCCAAATCCAATGTAGGCTCCCCCAGGACCTTTGTCCCAAGTGCCATGATTCTGTTGTACAAAACATTCTCCCATTCCGTCAAGGGTTTCAAAGGCAGAGAGTGCACTCGGTTCTAGTTCTTGTAACCAAACCAATCTCGCCGTGGCTTCAGCGGGTAGGTGAGGAAGCAGTTTGGTGGCCAGTTCTTTGGCGTATTCTTGATCTGAAGGCAATCCCATCAAGTCCAAAAACAATTCCCGATCAACATTGGCTAAGGCACATTTGGTATCGTTCAAGGGACACTCTGCCAATGAAGCATCTCCTAGAACGCCATGCAAAGCCCAACCCAAGTTGGAAGCACTGAGCAATCTCCGGTAATGACTTTGGGCGACAATCGCTGGATGTTCGTTAGAACTGGCTTCTTTCCATACCGCAGTGGCTTCTTTATAGTCACCTTGGCACCACAATCGATCTCCTAAATCAAGCGGAGAGGCCATGGCTATAAATGTACTGAGAAGGATGATCACAAATTACCCATCTAGATAAAGAAAAGGGAGGAACCGTTCATATCCTGCTCCTCCCTTTTATCATTCACGATATGGTCAAATTTTAATTATTTTGAAAACGATTATTTTGACAACATATCCAATACGGTTTCGACCATCGTTCCAGTAGCACCGGCATGGAAATGCTCAAACTTACCATCCAAGAAGGCAGGACCTGCGATATCAACGTGTGCCCATTTGGTATCCGAGACGAATTCGCTGAGGAACAAGGCGGCGGTGATTGACCCAGCGGAACGTCCACCAACGTTTTTGAGGTCGCCCCAAGTTCCTTTGAGCTTTTTCTTGTACAAGTCTGGAAGTGGAAGTTGCCACACGCGTTCGCCAACTGCATCCGCAGAGTTTTCCAAGGCTTCAATCAATTCAGATTCGTTACTGAAGATTGCGTTGTAATGTTCACCTACTGCCACGATACAGGCACCTGTTAAGGTAGCAAAGTCAATCATGTAATCGGCACCGAGTTTTGAGCCAATGCACAAACAGTCTGCCAATACCAAACGTCCTTCGGCATCGGTATTGTGAATTTCCACTGTTTTTCCGTTGCGATAGGTTAGGATGTCACCCAATTT
>CAKZLX010000115.1 GCA_937127265.1 uncultured Pseudomonadota bacterium | reverse complement strand
CATGTCGCTCCAAATGCCGAACGGGCATCAAAATGCGTGGCATTGAGGTGGAGAAGGTGAGTTGTATCTGTCCAGATCAATTGACCTTCTGGACTCAATCCATCATTTCGAATGAGTTTGTCCAAGCAGGCCTCTCTCCATCCTCCACAAGAAAGAAAGACATCCAAGTCACCATCTCCATCAAAATCTGCGAGGGCAAGCCCCATCCACAGCCCTTGCACTTGCGTACTCCACTCTGGTCTCAGCTGGAAGAAGTTGGGTTCTTCTTGAATGTAGACACCCAACGGTCCACCACCATAAGCAGAGATTTTGTCGACCAAACCATCAAAGTTGACATCGATGAACGCCGAAGTAAACGTGGCAAATTGAAACTCGTACTCATCAGGATTGAGTACATCCCCAACCGGTGTCGATTCCAAAATTACCGATTGTTCAAAGCCACCTTGTTGATCGGAAAGCAAAATTAAGTCCACGCCTTCACGGGTTTCCTTTCGGTAAATCCAAGGGTAGACTTGGTCCAGGTCCAGTCCGTTGGAGACTGAAATATCCAACCAACCATCCCCATTGGTATCCACCAACTCCACACTGACCGGACAGATTCCGATTTCTTCAGCCTGACCAGTGAAAGTGAGTGACTCGGTGCGAAACGTACCATTGTCATTCCAAGCCACTTCTACACCACCATCGCGCAAAGCAGTGCCATCTTCTTGCAACGTGCCTAAGGTACAGTCTCGGACAATCACCAAGTCAGGATCGCCATCATTGTCCATATCGGCAGAGGCCACACCACCATGTTGATCCGTAGAATCCAAACCAACCTCAGTTGCCACATCCACGAACTGTCCGTTTCCTTGGTTGTGGTAGAGGGCATCTCGTTGACTTAGACCATTGGTAAAGAAAATATCTAACCAGCCGTCTTGATCATAATCCAACAGTGCTACCCCAGCCCAGCCTGAATTGCCATGTTCAAAAGCCGGTCGCAATTCCGCAGAGGTAAACGATACATCTGTAAACTCAGGTTGGCAGGAAAAAAGAAGAAGCGATATCATACTCTCACTTTACCGTATCGAGAGCCCATGCGTCAATCCTCATTCTACGCAACACCCTGCTTATTGTTGCTTTTTCAATCTGCAAGTACCTATTTATTGTTCGTCGCTTGCAATTCGAGTAGCAAACAACAAACAGAACTCACACCAACAACGATAGTTAGCCGTTTACAAAAACGACCACTCCAAGCCATTCAACAACTGAAAAACATTGACGATGAGCACCAAAGAGAACGACTTGTTTTAGACACCATTGAACAATTTCCCAATCGAACGCAATTGTTGTGCGCTGTCTTGTCAACCGAAATAGGCCGAGAACGCTGTCGTCGTTTAACCGAACGACCACTCTACTTGTGGCAACGCAACATGCCACTCTTACAGGAACAATTTGAGACAACCAATGTCACCTGCTCTCTACATCCACATCTAAATACCTGCTTGACCGCGGAAGCATTAACGCTCGCCGAGTCCGACTGGACACAAGCCAAAAAACATTGTCTGCAAATCCCACACCCCCAATGGAAGGGTGACTGTGTCTTTGCTTTAGTAGAGTCAATGTCCATCACTGTTGACAGTTTGCCCAAGGCCCTCAATACCTGTCTTGACAGTACACCATTTGCCAAAGCCTGTTGGTTACACAGCATCACCACAATATCCAAACAGAGCATTGCTTTCCCCACTAACAGGGTCTGGTATCAACAGGTACAAACCCAAATTGAACAAACCAACCTTGATTCCACCATGCAACAAGACCTCCTCGAACACTTCTATGCCAAATCGGTGATGGTTTTGTTTGAACAAGGTGTGCGTTTTAGCCTCAACACACCCCAATTTTTACATCCACACTGGCAAAATATCTACGCTGTGGAGGCATTGCGTTTATGCGATCAACCAATCCAAGATTTGTCACACTGGCAACAAAACACCCAACAGTGGATGACAAAAGGGATGGATTGTGACCTACTTTCTACACCACGCGGCATGGAGCTCAGTAGTGACTTGTGGATGGAAACCACCATTCCTACCGGCTGCCACACCATTTCCTTTGTAGGAACCAGTCACCGGCTACACTGCCCACAAGATGAACTTCTCAATTGGAAGTTGGCTCTTTTAGAGGCTTCAGTGCGTTTGCGTCCCCACAATCCGATCTTTATCCAAGAAGCCATCCATGCCGAATCCACCATTTTGAAAACTCGTGCGGAACAATTACAACAGATTGATTGGCAAGAACAACCCCACCAGCGATAAACTGTTGGAGTGGAAGTATTTGTCACCCAGAGGGGTTACAGAGTCGTATTCGTTTTCATCGAACACCCATTTGTGCAATTGGGTCAGAGGAGTTCCAATGTTCAGTACCATCAGTATCCTGTTCTTCAGTTTGCAAACCGCTTTTGCTGGAGAGTGGGAAAGTTTAGGCACCACCAATAAGGTTGCCGTCTATCGCAAACAAGAAGCCAAAACCTCCTTGTATGCTTTCAAAGGAGAAACGACCACCTCCATGCCAGTAGCACAACTGATGGGTGTGTTACGAAACGAATCATTGGGACCAGAGTGGGTAGACATGATGATGTTTGGTAAAGTGGTCGAACAATACGATGAAAACCACCTCTTGCTTCACCAAGGATACGATTTACCTTGGCCAGTTTCAGATCGTGACTATGTATTTGATAAGAAAATCGTTTATGATGCCAGTACCAAAACCGCCACCGTGCACTTGTCCTCGATTACCAGTCCCAAAGTTCCAGAGAGTAGTGATTTCGTACGGGCACGAGGAGAACGTACCTTTTGGCAATTTACAGTCACCGATAGTGGCGAAACCAAGGTTGTGGTCGAAGTACTCACCGATCCCGAAGGGTCATTACCTGACTGGGCGGTCAACAGTATTCAAGCCGACTGGCCACATAAAACGATCACCAGCCTACTACAACGGGCTTCCAAAGCAGACTTTCCTATGGACCCCAATTGTGAGGGATGGCAATAAACTTCCCCCTGCTATCGACAAGATTGATTGCAATTGGATACACTATGCCATAGTATTCATCTAGATATTTTTGTTGAGCCAGTTGTATGACCGTTGAAACTACGCTTGTTGATGACCCTTTTTCTGTTGAACCACCCGCACCTTGGTGGAAGACTCTTCCTGTGTTCATTTTGTTTTTACCCTGGACCAGTTTTTTCTTGGTCTTAGGCCTCCTCACTGGTTTTATCTTCATTCCCTTGTTCCCCTATATTTCCTTGGGGTGGAAAGATTGGTCAGCCAGTTTTTGCAATAAATGTCTGTTGATCAGTATTCGCATGAAAGTGGAAACTCAAATCGACGACCCCAAAGCCTTGGATGCCAAACTGTTTCTACCCACCCACACCTGCTTGTTTGAAAGTTTGGTATTATTGGCACAATTGGGACACTTTCGACCAATGGCTGCTGAATTCACCAAAAAGATGCCCATTTTCAATAAGTTTACCCACTCACTCAATCCCTTGTACGTAACCCGAGGTAAAAATGCCAAAGGTGGTTTGGTCGATCAACTGATTGCCAGTTTGGAAGAAGGTAAATATAGACACGTCATCTTTCCTGAAGGAACCTATTCCAACGGCAAACACATTTTGCAATTCAAATCGGGCGCCTTCGTTCCCGGACACCCTGTGACGCCGATTGCCTTTACCTATCCAGAGTACACCCCTTTTTGGAACCGAGAAGAATCAACCTTTGGGGTTCAACTCTATCGAATCCTCTCCCGCTGGTATACTCCTGTAAAGATTCATTACTTACCGTTGTACACTCCTTCTGAAGAAGAACGGCAAAATCCACGCCTGTTTGCGGAAAATGTACGTCAGATTTTGAGTACAGCCACCGGACGTTCTTTGTCGCAATACGATGTCAAAGATTCTCCTAATTACCGTGTCGACACCAAGAAAAGTAACCCATCATCTTAAGGTGACCGTTTGCTTTTACTGGGGTTCTAGTCTATTATACAAGACGTATCCGTCAGGGAGTATCAATGTTCTGGAACATGGCTTGGCTTAGATTATTCGGTTGTGCTCCACAGAGTGCACCTCTTCAAGCTGATGAAACATCTGTAGAAAACCATGACCGTGAACAAGATAGCGCCATCGATATAGAAGATGTAAACGATACTGCTGAACTTTTACCACACACCGAAGATTTGTCTCTCCAATTCAGTTCTCACTTTCAACAGTGGTTAGCAGAACACCCTGAATACAGCAGTGACCTCACTCGCCTCGACATCGAGGGTGGTAGTTTCGGAGGCTTTGAGGGTGAACGATACCCTCTAGAACACAAACCCATCGTATTTATTCATGGCAATGGTGACCGTGCCAGTGGTGGTGTATACGGTGGTTGGTCTAGCATGCGTCAGCACTTTTTGGATGCTGGTTTTAACAATGCCGAACTGTATGCCACCACTTATGGACCAGCAGATTCATTGTATCTATCAGAATACCGACATGATGTGGACTCGTTACAACATATTCGCCATTTTCTAGAAGCGGTCATCGCCTATACGGGTGCCGAGAAAATTGATGTCATCTCCTACTCGTTGGGCGTCACCCTCACCCGAAAAGCCATCTTGGGTGGTGGGTTTACCGACGCTAACCAACGCAGTGTGCAATTGGGTGAACCCTTGAGTCGCTACATTGACACCTTTGTGGGAATTGCTGGAGCCAACCAAGGTCTAACCTCTTGTTATGCTGGTCTAACACCGGCCTGCTCTTCAGTCGATGGCTTGTACCCGGGAACCAATTGGGGATTTGGGGTCACTGGACAATCGAGACTCTTACAATCGATCAACCAACACAGTGGGTATGAAGGTGACTATCGCTACAGCATTTGGAGTCAAGCAGATGAAGTCTTGGGGTTTGGTTGCATCGTATGGGGTACAAACACCGCCCGCCTACCAGATCAAACCGGTGAAAAGTCTTATCTGCTCAGCCATCACCTCGACCTTAAAGAAAACACCTTTGATGTGTTGTATGCGATGACACAAGAGCATCGAATTCCATAATTCAGAATTGCAGATACGAAATCCCATACCTTGATCGTCTATATTCAACGATTCACCCATACAGTTTGCTGGTTATTCATCCGATACCAATACAACCTGTCTGACTTTTGGTTATAATTGATCAAAACCCATCCTCTTAAATTATTGTTGCCACGGTTTATTCATGTTGCCCATTTACCTTTGGCTCTTTGCCTGTCAAACCGACACCAAATCTCCCAACACCAACGAGCAGACCGTCTCAACCGAAGAATACACTTCGGATACAGGCTCTCCACAAGAAGAAGAGTGGCTAGAGGATTGTGTCAATGATGCCGACTTTTTTGAACAACAGGTCTGGGGAGAGGCTCTCAGTCCCGTCTGTTACTCCTGCCACAATGCTCAAGGTGCCGCCATGCACAGTGATTTGGTGTTACAATCGAACGTGATCCCCGGATACTTGGAACGCAATCGTGCTGAACTCAATTATGTTGCTTCACTGGAACTTGACGATATTTCGCTCATTTTGCGCAAGCCATTGGGTAGAGATGGTCATGGTGGTGGTGCCGTGATCACCGAAGACTCAATCGCCTTTACCGCCCTTCAAGGGTTTGTCGATCGTTTATCTGAACCGGTCGAATCTTGTCCTGGTGACCAAGAAATTCGAATTGACCAAAGCGATCTGATCTTGGCGACCCCCAAAGAAACCTTGCGTAAAATCACCCTCAACCTGTTGGGAACCCTGCCCTCGGACAATCATCTAGCCAAAGTCTCTGCCAATGGCGAAATGGGTTTGGAGCGGGTGATTGATGAACTGTTGAACGGAACCGAACTGGGCTATAACGACAACAGCAAACTACTGATCAGCGAAAGACTGATGACCTTGTGGAACGATCTGTTGCTCACCGACAAGTATGCACAAGGACAACGAGCCATCCAAAGTACTGACTACGACAAGTTCCCCAATCTCTATTGGTACAGTGTCGATAATGATCCTGGCAACAACCGTCGCACCAAAGTGAACAACGCGATCGCTCGTGAACCACTCGAATTGATGCGCTATGTATTCATGGAAGATTTGCCGTGGCATGAAATCCTCACCGCTGACTATACCATGATGAACTCTTGGTCGGCGATGTCCTATGGCTTGTTGGATGCTGATGAGCGTTTTGTCACACCCGATGTCGATGATCCACAAAGCGAAATCTTCTATCCGGTATCCTTTGATACTCAACCCCAAGTGGGATTGTTGAGTACCACCGCATTTTTAAATCGCTATCCCACCACCGATACCAATCGAAACCGTCATCGTTCTCGAATGGTCTATCAATACTTCCTGAACACTGACATCTTGGCACTGGCAACCCGACCGATTGATGCAGACAATTCAGCCATTCACAACCCCACCATGAATGACCCCCAATGTAATGTCTGTCACTCAGTGATGGAACCATTGGCCGGCGCCTTTCAAAACTGGGATGATGATGGGCACTACAACCCGCCTGAAAACGGATGGTATGCCGAAATGTACGAACCAGGATTGGATGGACACACCATCTCGATTACCGAAAGTGGTAATGCTTTACGCTGGGCAGCCGAACGAATTGCTGACGATCCACGTTTTGCTCGATCAAGTGTCGAACAAGTTTTTGAAGCTTTCACCGGCGTTCCTGTTTTACGAGCTTATGAGTGGCCTTCTGACTCAATTGAGTATGAGGCTTGGCGTTTTCAAGATGCTTTCCTCACCGAAGTGACCCAGAAATTTATCGAACAAGATTGGGACATCAAAGTGCCCATTCGTGAAGTACTGCTCTCCAAATACTATCGAGCGGTCAACCACGACAATGCCTCTGAAGCCGAACTACTCCAAGCCGGAACCGCTCGTTTACTGACCCCCGAAGAATTGCACCACAAAATCATCGCCACCACTGGCTATGAATGGGGTGACGAACTGATTGACGACAATGACTATCACCTCTTGTACGGTGGTATTGACAGTGACAACGTGGTGGAAAGGTTGACCGAACCCAACGGGGTAATCGGGGCCGTAGCCATGAGAATGGCCAACAGCGTTTCTTGCCAAGCCACTTCTTTGGACTTTGTGCTTCCGATGAACCAACGTCGTCTCTTTCCATTTGTGGAAACCACCTATCAACCCTTCACCACCGATGGCTTTGCGATTCCAGAGGTACAAGAACGGGTCAAACAAAACATCCAACACCTGTATTTCCGTCTTCTGGGTGAAGAAGTTCTCTTGAATAGTGAAGAAGTCCGCACTACCTACAACTTGTGGGTCGAGTTGCAACAAGAAGGTCTGGCGATGATCGAATCTGGTGAAACCGGCAGTTACATGACCTACTCTTGCCGTTCCAACACTGACCCCAGCACCGGTGACCCCATCCCTGGTGATTTACGAGTGAACCAAGACCCCTATTACACCATTCGGGCTTGGCGTGGGGTGATGATGTATCTTCTCTCTGATTATAAATTTCTTTTTGAATAAACACCTGTCCATTTTCCACGAGGTTCTCATGAATCGATTGTCCATGTCTAGACGTAGTCTCCTTCGGGTGGCAGGTTCAGGACTGCTATTGCCTTCGGCACTCACTGGCTGGTCTCCCATTCGCAAAGCCTACGCCCAAGAACAGGTCCGCTACAACGGAACTTTTTGGCTCACCATTCACGCTTCCGGTGGCTGGGATCCAACGATGCTTTGTGATCCCAAAGGGCGCGCCAATGAAACCGAAGTCGCTCCGGTCAACACCTATTTCACCGATGAGATTACCGAAGTCGGCAACTTTTTGGTGCCTCCTGTTGAGGGCATGGTCGACTTCTTCACCGAATTTCAAAATGATCTGCTGGTGATCAACGGAATTGATGTTGGCACCAACGGACACGAGCAAGGTACCAGAGCCACTTGGAGTGGACACACCGATGCCAACCGCCCCGCCTTTTCGGCCTTGGTGGCCGCAGCTGAAACACTACCACCATCGTTGGCCTTTATCAGCAACGGAGGCTACGACATTACCGCTGGTATGATTCCTGTCACCCGTCTTCCAAGCACCGGAACCATTCATGAACTGGCTTACCCCGACAGAATCAACCCTGACAATCCAGAATCTGAATTTTTACCGGCATCGATGATGGAAAAAATTCAACTGGCCCGTCAAGAACGCATGGGACGATTACAGTCAGAAGTACACCTACCCAAAACATTGAACGCCATGCAAGTCTTGGAAATGGTTCGTTCTGACAACTCCGAATTGAAATCTTTGGTGGAGGTGTTACCGACCGAACTGAATGAAGATGACCTTCTCAGCCAAATCCAAGTCGCCATGGCTTGTTTCGCTGCTGGTGTATCGATCAGTGCCAATGTCTCAATTGGTGGATTTGACACCCACAACAACCACGACAACAACCAAACCCCTAGATTGCAACGGGTTGTGGAGGCCATGGCATTTGCTCGTCAAGAAGCCGAACGATTGGGTATCGCCGATCAATTCAATTTGATTGTTGGATCAGACTTTGCCCGTACGCCTTATTACAACGATGGCAATGGCAAAGACCACTGGTCTATTGGCTCGATGATGTTCATGGGTGCCGATATTGCTGGTGGACGGGTGATTGGCGGTACTGACAACGACCAATTGCCACTAGCCGTCAACCCCACCACCTTGGAACTCGATGGCGATGGTGTATTTCTGACACCAGGACATGTCCATGCCGCCCTTCGCAAGATTGCCAACATTGACAATCACCCACTGGTTACTGGATTTGAGGTAGATGAATGGCTTCCCCTCTTCGAATAATACCCCTCACCGTTCTTTTGCTGGCTTGTACCAAGACCGAAAAAGAACCCTCCACTGAAAATGACACTGTCACAACCGATACCAGCACACCATCGGAAACCGACACGGCTGATACTGGAACCATGGAAGACAGTCTAGAATTTGGCGACTGTGGCGATGGGGAGATCAACCATCCCAGTGAAGAGTGTGATGATGGTGAAGCCAATGCCAACGTGGCCGATGCTTGTCGTACTGATTGCCTTCTGCCGACCTGTGGGGACGGTATCCAAGATAGTGATGAGTCCTGTGACGATGGTAACCTCTACAACATCGACGGCTGTTCTGATCTTTGCACAATCGAAGACGGTATTTTTGAATCAGAACCCAATGACCAACCCGATTTAGCCATTCCCCTCGACATTAACGGTTCGATTGAAGGTGCCCTCTGGGAATACGACAGCGACTGCTACCAGTTTACCTTTGCTGACAATGACTACATCTCTTTGCAAATCAACCCTGAGCAAGAAGAGTGTTCTCACCTGATCTCTTTGGATGTGTATCAGGACGGCGAGCTGGTTGAGACCGATGTTTCTCTGGATGACAGTTGTACCTCTCTGGACCCCAATCAAGATGCCCATGCTCGCTTTCTACCCGCCACGTCTGAAACGGAAACCACTGTCTGTGTCAGTGGCATGTTAGGCGCTTCAGTCGAACACTACACCCTCGAATGGGAAACTTTTTCTGACAGTTGTTCCCTCACCGACTTGGAACTCACCGAAGCCGAAGATCCCGATGCCGACTTGATGGCCAACAACTGTGAAGATGACGATGACAATGACGGCATCTTGGATGTCAATGACAATTGTCCACTCGATTTCAACAATGGTCCCATCGAGTACCTGCCAACCGACGGTGGGTTCTTTCGAACCTGGGTACTGACTCCAGCCTTTCAAGTCAGTGGTATCCCCACCAGTGGTTGCCAAGCCCTCGAAGACCTGTTGTTTTTGGACGAAGGTGATGTATCGCCCTCTCTGACCACAACCCTCTTGGACTACAACGAAGACCCTGTCAGTTGGGCTCTCTATACCAGTCCGATTGATCGCATCGACTTCAACACCATTCCCACCATTGGCAACATCGCCGCCCCTCGCGAAATCTTCTCTGGCATTTGGGTATACAGTGACACAGCCCGCAGTGTTGACGTCAAGTTCGGTCCTGATGATGGTGGAAAAGTCTGGATCAACGGCACACTGGTTGGGGAAACCACTGCCTGCCAAGGTGCTACCGCCGACAAATACACCTACCCCACCTCTCTCAATTCCGGTTGGAATAAAGTGCTGATCCAAGTACGCGACAACGGTGGTGGATGGGGCTTCTACTTCCGCTTTGCCGAGAATGGCACTCCGGTCACCGATCTGCAACTCTCTCCGATCGCCGGTGCTCTCTTTGAAGACTATCAATCGGATACGGATGGGGATGGGGTGGGGGATCAATGCGACCTGTTCGAGTAGAAGTTATCGCTGTATTTGCGTTTTGACTTTGTGAGTCCGCCTTCGTGTACAGAAGTACACTTCAGTTGTACGCACTTTGTCAAAACGTAAATCCATTCGATATCTTCTACTCGAAAAATAGCCTGATTCGTTTCTGAGACTTGGGTTGTATTTGGACATAGTGACACCTCCGATGGTACGGAAGTACATTCGTTGTACGCACTTTGTCAGACGATAAACACCTTTGATACCATTACTCGAAAAATAGCTTGATTCGTTTCATAAGACTTGGGTTGTATTTGGACATAGTGACACCTCCGATGGTACGGAAGTACATTCGTTGTACGCACTTTGTCAGATGATAAATACCTTTGATATCATTACTCGAAAAGAGCACCAACTACATCTTCCACCCCTACCCTCGCAACAGAACATCACAGAAAAATCGAACCTTACGAATCAACTTTCCGTGGAAACGAT
>CAKZLX010000114.1 GCA_937127265.1 uncultured Pseudomonadota bacterium | reverse complement strand
GTGTATCGTGCAATTTCATGTGGACACCGATCACTTCATACCCTTGTTCCAATAATAACGCCGCTGTGACCGAAGAATCGACACCACCACTCATCGCCGCTACCACGCGCATGTTTTCTCCAACTCTTGAATTGTTTCCAGAATGATCGGAATAGACTGTTCAAGTTGGGTCCGATGCCCCCATGAAAAGCGAACTGGTTTTCCGTTCATTCCCATAGCCTCTAACACAAAAGAGTCTTTTGAGGAAGCGCTAGAACAAGCAGAACCGGTAGAAACTGCAATTCCTTTCATATCCAATGCCATCACAATCAAATCACCCGGCACATCAAACAAGGCTAAGGTGGTGTTGGGCAGGCGATTGGCAGATTGTCCAATAATCTGAGCCGAGGTCTTCTCCATGAGTTGCTTTTCAAACCGTTGCTGACGCTCACCACTCATCGGTTTAATCTGCGACAATACATAATTCCAAGTGTCGATAATTGGTGCGTTGACGGTTCCTGCTCTCCCACCACGTTCTTGAGAACCACCCTTCAACAATGGTTGCAATTCGGTATTCAAGACCAAGGCACCAACCCCAATCGGTGCACCCATCTTATGACCAGACAGGGTAATAAAATCTGCTCGACCAGCCCAATCCACACGATTAAAGACTTGAGCAGCATCACAGTGGTAGGGAACCTCGTATTGCTGACACAACGCATAGATAGAGTCAACCGGTTGTATGACTCCCGTTTCATTATTGGCCGCCATCACCGAAACCAAAGACACTCCACCTTGCTGGAGACGAATCTCAAGGGCTTCCAGAGAAACAACCCCATGCTCATCCACTGGAAGGGTTTCATCCAACCATGCACCGACGGCAGGATGTTCAATCGTTGAACCAACAATCGCACCCTCTCTGTCCTTAAAATGAGACATCACCCAAGCGTTTGATTCAGTCGCCCCAGAAGTAAACCGAACTTGCTTGGTACGAACGGCCAATATTTCTGCCAATTGTTCTCTACACTTTTCAACTGCTACCGATGCCTCACGTCCTCGACGGTGTTGAGAATGAGGGTTGGCATCTAGTCGTTGTAAAGCATCAGCAAAATAACGAGTGACATCCGGTTCAATTTGTGCCGTGGCATTCCAATCCAAATACACAAAGTCGCTCATACATCAAACAAACGTTGGGACACGGCTTCAGTGAAGGCACTTAGGATATCTTGAGGGACTTCCAGTTCAAAACTTTCGAACCACCCTTTGGTATGCGCCACTACATCTGTTGCCTCATCAGTCTGTTGGTGTTTGGCAGCAATTAAGCGGCCCAAACCAGCGATTCGCAACAATTCATCACGATTTGAAATATCCTTATTGGTTTGTAACGCATCCCAAGCTTGGGCCAGATGTCCCATCACACTGGTCCATTTGTTTTTTTGCATGGCAATAGCCGCTACATAAATCAAGGCTACTGGATGCTGTTGCTCATATTGGAGGACTTTCCAATAGTGCTGCTCTGCCAATTCTTGACGTTGCAACTTACTACCCAAGGTAAAACCTCTCCATAAGTATCCCAAGACCACATCCGCTTCAGTGGTGGCATTTTTGACCAAGGTAGAACACAGTTGGGCAACCAGAGAATACTCGCCCTTTTGCCAAGAACATTCGATAATGCCTTTGAGAGAACGAGAGTCTTTGGGGGCGTTGATTCGGGCACGTTTAAAATAATCGAGGGCTTGAGACCATTGTTCTAACTGTAAAGAAGCCTCTCCAAGTCGTAAACTTACTTGGGTCATTTCATCCTTATTGCCTTGTTCAATCAACGCATCTAACAAGCGCTTATCGACTTCAAAGGCTTCCGATATCTGGTTGATTTGACGCAAGGCTTCGCTCATCATTTGAAGACTCATTAAATGCGTGGGGACAATCTCTAACACTTCCTTGAGAGAAGACACCACAACATCCCAATCCTTCAAGGCTTCGGCGGCTTCAGACTGACGTAATCGCATATCTACAATATTGCGGGAGGTATCTGAAAAGACAGTTTCATATTCAGCATACAAGGCCAGTAACTCTTCCCAAGCCTCTTCAGAATACAAACTGTTGGCTTTGCGTTTCAACGCAACAGGATTAGAGGGATCGAGTTGACCAATATATTGAAAAATTTCTTCTGCCTGTTCAAACTGCTGTAACGAAACCTCAGCAATCTCCGCGGCGTTCAGTAAAATCGAGACTCTTTCTTCTGGGTTGCTGGATTTACTTTCTTTGTGCAACAATAAATCCAACAGTTTTTGCCACTCCCCCATGATTTGATACTGGGCTTCCAACAAACTGGCGGCTCTGGCAAACGTATCTTCTTCCAACAGGGCAACTTCTAAATAGGGTATCGCCTTGCTTTCTTCCAACAGTTCATTGATGTAGGTATCAGCAACTTCCATACACAACTGGGCCTTGGCATCTCCCTCCAAGAGTCCAACCAGCTCATCTGCGTAATGTAAAAATGATGGTGTATCAAACTGTGATTTGGACAACTTGATCAAATGACGTAATGTTTCTTCCTCTGGCCCCATCAATTCATATACTTTTGACCACTCTTTGATCGCCAGATTCAAGTCCAACAATCTTTCTTCGGCGATTCGAGCGATCCGTGTATGACAGGCCACTTTATCATGATCCTCACTAAGTAATGAGCGCCGTTGTAACAAGGTAAACAGTTCTTGCCACTGTCCTTGTTGCTGTAAACAGTCCGCTAACTGGTCGAGCGCATCTAGATTCCCTGCGTCAATATCAATGATGTCTTTGAGTATCTCAATCTCTTTGATTGTGTTGCCTTGGGCTTGATAGGCGCTTACCAAGGTCTCCATGATTTGAATAGCATCCGCAGGATCGGTTGGGTTTTCAGCCAGTGTATTCAAATACTGAATGGCTTTTGGGATTTGGTCGTGTTGGATCGAGATTTTTGCCAAGGCTTGCAATACGCTTCGATTGTTGGGATCATGTTCCAACATCCGTTCGTAGGTTTCCAAAGCAATGTCAGATTCAGCCAAATGCTCAACAAGCACCCACTGAATTTTACTGTTCAAGAAGTGCTGAAATTCCATCGAGACAACCAAAGTTCGTTGGGCTTCCAAGGTAGACAATACCGAAGACCAGTTGCCAGACTTTTCATAGCAACGTTCCATTCGAGAATAATAAGGCAATACTTGAGCCGCAGAAAGGTGCTTGGACAAATCGAGCATCTTGGCATAGGCATCGGCGGCCTTTCCATATTCACGGAACTCTTCCATAATTTCAGCAAAATCGACAAGCTCAAGACTATCCAGCTGAGACAACAACGACTGCATCTCATCAACATTGTGGGTTTGTAAGAACAAACGTTTCAATCCCATAAACACTTTGCCAAGGATCGGTCGTGTATTGAAGCGCACTTTGTATAAACGGGTCGCTTCGGAGACATTCCCCAAACTTGAAAACAATTGTGCTGCCAACAAAGAGAAGTAGTTGACTGGACTGTCATCTTCCAACCACTCTGCCAAACGAGAATGTACCTTAGCCAACAACAAGTGGCGTTCGGGTAAATGACGAAGCACTTTGTCCAAGGCCAATGCGGCTTGAATCTGAACTGGCACTGGAGTATTTCCAGACTGGTCATCGTCTACTGTGCCAAAGAGTTCCAGCCACAACTGCTCGGCCTGTTCCAGCAAACCTTTACTTTCATAAAACTCTGCCAACCACACCTTCTCAATAGTATTGACCGGAGAAAATGACTGCACCATCGAAGATACCTGTGCTTGCATCCCCAAAGACTCAAAGAACAAAATATCACCCAATCCGACGGTCGAAAGCGTAGCCTCAAGTTTCTCGGCCTCTTGATGATTGGCTTTAGAGAGCAACAACGTATCAACCAACGGATGTACACCTTGAAAGTTATCCTTTGGCATCTCCATATCCGACAGTAACAACACGAACATGCGTTCCAAGAAAAAGACATTGCGTCCGGTAAATGCGACTGAAGCGATATCAAACTCTGGTTGATTGGAGTTTTCCCATTGCAACCAACCACAAATCGATTCATGAGAGAGGTACGTTAACAACTGCTGATTGGCCCATACACGTTTAGAACCGTTGGAAATACGACGGTATAACAACAAGGCTGCCAGATGATTCGGAGCATATTCTAAACACTTTTCAAGATTTCCAATCGTTTGTTCCTTGTTTTGTAAGAGGCAGTGACTCACATTAGCTGCCATAAAATACATGCCCGCAGGATCAATGGCATTGTGAGCTTGTTCAGCAATAATGTCAACCACTTCTTGCCAATCACCACTACGGATTCTCAACCGTAAAACATCGGTTATTCCGATCTTGGAGACTTCACTTTTTTGGCGAGCCAAGGCGTACAATTCTTCTGCCTGCTCCACTTGATTGAGACGTGTTTCGGCAATAATACCGGCTTGAATCATCCAATGCGCACCATCAGCAGGATCCGTGGCTCGAACACGATCGAGCGGGCCAGCGCGACCCGCTGTTTCTGGCCGCCTGAAAGCTGACGCGGCATACGGATCGCAAATTCACGCGGCAGCTTAACAAGGTCAAGAAGTTCTAACATGCGTTCATGCCGTTCCGCATCGTTCTGACCGACCCCGAACACTTCCAAAGCCCGGATAATCTGCCGGCCAACAGTCATTGACGGGTTCAGCGTGTCGAACGGGTTCTGGAACACCATCTGCACAGAAGACACGGTCTTGGTATCCCTGTTTTCAATAGGGATGTCTTCAATAGACTGGCCATGCATGGTGATCGACCCGTCTGTGGCGGTTT
>CAKZLX010000113.1 GCA_937127265.1 uncultured Pseudomonadota bacterium | reverse complement strand
TCCACATCGTCGTGCAATTGTTGAACCAACAACATTCACAACCCCCATTGCAGTTCCACCTTTGAGTTGCACCTCTTTCAATGCCCCCAACGTATCAGCCGTCTCACCGGATTGAGTTACTGCAAAGAACAACTCATTGGTTGAAACAATCGGATTGCGATGGCGATATTCACTGGCAATCTCTGCAGTAGATGGAATCCTTGAGAATGACTCAATGACGCTGGCACCGACTGAAGATGCGTAATAGGCTGTACCACATCCCAACAGGGTGACTTGATCAACATTGTGCAAGACATGGGGTTCCAATTCTAACCCACCCAACTTTGCAGTACCCAAATCGTAATCCAAACGCCCTCGCAAACACTGTCGAAGTGCTTCTGGTTGCTCATAGATTTCTTTGAGCATAAAGTGTGGAAAGTCACCCTTCTCACCAGTCCCCCAATCTTCTTCCAACGTTTCGATACTGGACTCGCCAGCACCACCATCCAAACGATAAATTTCGGCATCACCTTGATAGATATGTGCCAAATCACCGTCGTTCAAAAACAACACCTGACGCGTATGTGGGGTAATCGCATGCGGATCTGAAGCCAAATACATAGAAGGACCATCAAAACCAATCACCAGTGGAGAACCATTGCGGGCAGCAAAGATTTCATCTGGTCGATCGGCAAACATGGCGGCAACCCCCCAAGTACCTCGGGTCAATCGTAATGCTCCACGTATCGCTTCCAGTGGTTTACCTTTTGTTTGTGGAGAAGCATCGATATCCCCAAATGCGGAATGACCGTTGTACAAATTGGCAACCAAATGAGCGATGACTTCTGAGTCAGTTTGGGACTGAAAAACATGACCACCTTCAATTAGTTTGTGCTTTAATGGGGTAAAGTTTTCAATGATTCCATTGTGTACCAACACCACAGTCTCACAAGTAGAAGCATGTGGATGGGCATTCTCAACTGTCACACCACCATGTGTGGCCCAACGGGTATGGGCAATCCCTGCCCCAATGGAATTTTGAAGATCGACAATCTTTTCGAGTTCTTGAACACGACCCACTTGCTTGGCTTTGTAGAAAGTGCCATCTCCATTGTGAATAGCCAGTCCAGCCGAGTCATATCCACGGTATTCCAATCGTTGCAAACCACGAATGAGTAGATTGGCTGTATTTTTGTTTCCGATGTATCCAATAATTCCACACATATTGTTATATCCCTATGGCAATGAGTTCGATGGTCATACAGAATAGACCACAATGTATAACCGTTTGATAGAGGGGTTGAATGGTTTAAGGTTGAAACTTTTGCATTTTTTCCTCAAATAAAGACACTGCCACATCCGGTACCAACCCCGCTACACTGCCTCCATTCAAGACAATTTCACGCATCAAAGATGAAGATACAAAAATTGATTCGGTGTTCGACAAAAGCAACACCGTTTCCAAATCAGGACTCAGGTGACGATTGGCACGTCCTAAATTAGCCTCAAAGGCAAAATCTTGTGCGTTTCGTAGACCACGAATTATGCAGGTTGCCTGTTGTTGCTGACAGAAGTCGACCAGCAAACCTTGATAGGACAGTATCTCCACATTGGGCAAAGTATCCATGGTAGAAGCAATAATAGAGACTCTTTCCTCTACTGTAAAGAAACCTTTTTTGGCAGGGTTGACACCAATAGCAATGATCAATTTATCAACCAATTTGGATGCTCTAGTGGCAATGTCGACATGTCCATTGGTAAAGGGGTCGAAAGAGCCTGCATAGACACCAATACGAGGGGTTCCTTGAGACTTGGTTGTTGACATGGGTTCTCCCTTTGAGACTTGGTAGGGTTATTCTGTTGAATTTATGATATATTGGTATAACCATTCACCGTTGTGATTTCGAACCATTCAAACAAAAGCCAAAGGTCAATCATGTCAACTGCATCCATCGTCATTATTGGAGATGAAATTCTTGGCAACAAGTTTGTCGATGAAAACACGCCCTATTTATTGCGAAAATGCGCTGAGTTGAACCTACAGGTGCAAAGTGTTCAAATCATCCCTGACACACTTGAACGTATCAGCAAAACTGTTCGTGAAGAGGCCAATCGTAGCACCTATGTTTTTACCACTGGTGGCGTAGGTCCCACCCATGATGATCTGACCTTTGAAGGTGTTGCTAAGGCTTTCAACGTAGAAACCTTTCACCATCCTGAACTGGTGGCATTACTCGAAAAACACGGTACAGAACTAACCCAAGCTTCTTTACGCATGGCTCAGGTACCCATCGGAACGGAATTGTTGCCAACGTCGAGAGGTTTTCCACAAGTCAAAATCAACAATGTCTTTATTTTTCCAGGTGTTCCTTCACTGCTCAAAGCCAAATTTGAAGCCATCGAACATCTACTGGTGGGGCGCAAAAAATTCCATGCCAAAGTATATCTGGACACCCATGAAACGGTTATTGCCCAAAAATTAACCCAGATTCAAGAGTCACTACATTCTGTCAATCTAGGCTCTTACCCTCGTTTCCACGAAGAACCCAGCCTCATTTTAACCGTGGAAGGCTTTGAGCAAGCAGCACTCGAACAAGCACAACGTGTACTGGAAGCAGAATTTAGAGAGTATCTATATACTCCCTATTACACA
>CAKZLX010000112.1 GCA_937127265.1 uncultured Pseudomonadota bacterium | reverse complement strand
AGTGCCGATTGGGCTTGTTCTTTGGCCTCAGAGTATCGTCCCAAATCAATGTGTAAAATGGCAGAATGTCGTAGGGCAATGCTCACTCCAAAATCAAAACGAAAATCGAAAGATTCCTTGATGGTGGCGTTCAGTAGTTGAAGGGCTTTGGTAAAGTAGCCAATACAATGAAAGAGTTCAGATAGATTGGTACGGGCAATGACCAAGTCTTCAATGCGGTGCTGAGCAGTACTGTGCTTGATAGCCGCTTCAAAAGATTTACGGGCTTGGGCAGAATCACCAAGACTCATCGCCAGTACTCCCAGTCCGTTGTTGACCTTTCCAATTCCGAAACTGTAATGTAACTGTTCACTGAGAGCCAAAGACTTTTCGAACAGTACTCTGGCTTCATCGGGTTTTCCAGCATCCCACAATAAGGCCCCATTTTCATACAACGGTAGAATAGAAAGGACTGGCTGTCCAGCAGCATCAGCATAGCGTAAAGCCCGTTTGATTTGCAGGTCGGCTTCTTTAAGATTGTACAAATCTCTCGCTTGTCGGGCTTTTTCAGTGGCTACTTTGGCCAATAGTGCTTGATTGTGTTGTTCGCTCGCGATTCGATCTGCCCAGTTCGCCTTTTCGATGGCGTTTAAGGAGTCATTCAATTGATGTGAGAGAAAAGAATGGGCCAACAGTATTTCCGCCAACTTTTCGTTGGCTTCATAGAGAGCAAGGTTTTTTCTGGCGTGTGGTTCAATGGCAAGTGCACGGTTCAAATATTCACGGGCTTGGGTAAACAAGGAGCGTTGTCGCAACTTGTTGGATGCTTGCCATAAATAAGCATAGGCTTGTCCGTAGAGTTGGGCTTGTTCAAAGTGGTAGGACAGTGTTTCCACTACGCGATTGATGTTGTGGATATGATATCGTTCAAGCGAGAGTCCAAGACATCTGTGGTACTGTTTCTTTCGACTGTCTTTGAGTTTGGGTAGAAAGATTTCTTGGTACCACAAGTGGGCTATTTCGACGATTCGTACACCATCTTCTTCGATGATCTGTACCATGTCGAGATCGACCAATTTTTGAAGACTGTGGTTGAGGGTTTGTGAGGTGAGGTCTGCCATGCCCTTCACAAATTGGTGGATAATTTCCAGTAACAGTTTGATCGGCAGACCCTGTTCAGACACTGTGAGTAATTCGATGATTGCACGTTCAAACGGGGGGAGTTTGTGGATGCGATGTAATACAGCCTCTTGGATGACACTGGGTAAAGGCAGTGGAATGGTGGCGATATCTTCAGTAGCAATCCGCATTTTTCCTCTGATTTGGGTTGGTAGGATATCGAGACTGCGCAAGGTTTTGATCATTTCATCCAAAATATAAGGAGCCCCTTCGCTTTCAGTATGTAATCGATGGGCCATCGTAGCGATGTTGGCTTCATTGATTGCCGAGCAAAGTAACCACTCTTCGACTGCTGCTGCTCGCAATGGAGGTACTGCAATCCGTTTGGTGTTGGTTGGCTCAGCACGTTTGGATAATATGTTGTGTATGTGATTGATGGTAGAGTCTGTATCCACAGTAAAAATAAAGAGAATTGGTAGTGATTCATCCAATGCAGAAAAGAGTAAAAATTCCAATAATCTCAAGGATCCTTCATCCGCCAGTTCGAGATTGTCCAATAGTAAGCATCGTTTAGCAGTATCACCAAGGTTGGCACGAAGGACAGAATAGATTTCCCAACTGTCATCTCCATCGATATTCTCGCGAGTAAGAACGCTGGTCCGATCCGAATTGGAAAACTCGATAAACAATCCTTTGAAGGTGTCATACATCGGTTGTTGGGGCGAGTGACTGTTACAAAAATTGTAGGGAATGGCGAATTGATCTAGGAGTGTGGAAGCACCTTGTAACAATTTGGTTTTTCCCATTCCGTGACCGCCCTCTAATAAAACCACACCCCCTTGTCCACGAGAGAGATTGGCGAGGCTCTCTTGTAAGAGATGCATCTCTTGGGCACGACCAAACAGTTTTCGATGGCGAACAATGCCGGTTGACAAGGAGATGTATTGAAGTAAGTGATTGGCAGAGGCAAAGCGGTCGTGTGGGGATTTTTCCAGCAGTCGCAAGCAGGCATTCTCAAGATCGATGGGAATCAGTGGAGAGAACGCACTGGGTGCCTCTGGGGTTTCGGTGAGGTGTTTATTGATGTATCCGGCAAGTGTTCTGGCAGAAAACGGGCGTTTACCAGTAAGCATTAAGTATAGAGCGGCACCCAAAGAATAAAGATCGGTTCTGGCATCCAAACTTTTATTTTTGATTTGTTCTGGTGCCATATAAGCGATGGTACCGATCATTTCCCCAGCCATGGTTTGTTCGGTACCTGGGATTTTGATGACCCCGAAATCCATCAATTTGACCGAACCGTCATCGAGAAGCATGATGTTGGCAGGGGTGACATCACGATGAATCCACCCATTTTGGTGAATGTGATCCAAGGCACTGGCCATTTGTAACAATACGTGTCGCGTTTTGGCAAAGCGTTCGGTTGAGGGTAGACGCATCCAATCGTCAATGCTGTCTTTTAGCGTGGTGCCCCGTAGTAGTTCCATTGAGAAATAGGGGCGAGATTCAAATGTTCCACATTCAAACACTTTGAGAACATTGGGGTGTTCTAGTCTGGATAGCGCCTTAAATTCCTGTAAGAACCGTTCTGACATCCGATAGGCTTCATCGCTTGGTGCTAGGATTTTGAGGGCGTATCGTTTTTTGGTGATGATGTGTTCGGCTTCAAAAATGCGTGCCATTCCACCCCGTCCAATTTCTTGCACGATTCGATAAGTATCAATGATGGTGTTGGGTGAGGGAAATTGTTGCATTTGGATCCAGATGAATCTTCATTCATTAATAGAATGTACTCGATCGTCTAGTCTCTGTGCACCTAATTTTCGCTGTTTTTTCATGTATTGGGAGTATGGATGGTCATGATGGTTGAAAACGTATGATGATATTGGTAGCGTGGATCTATTGTGCATAGGATAACGATCTAATTTTATTTTGGTCAAAGGTTAGGTTAATGGTTTGTTTTGGTTGTTATGGCGCCAGAGTCCGTTAGAAAAAATAGGGTTGCAAGCCTTGCAAAGAAGATTCAGTTGTATACAGAATTAAGACCACGTCATCACAACGGAGACAAAGATGCATATTGAAGCGTTTGGCCATTCTGTCATGGGAAGTACACATTCTGATAATCATGATGCTTTTGTGTTGGATGCCGAGAATGCCATTTTTATGGTGGCGGACGGTGGTCGTGTCCATCCGAAGGGGCACGTTGCTAGTCAAAAGGCGACAGAGACCATCCAAAATGTTGTGTTGACCGCCATTGATCCCGATGAAACACGTTTGAGTCGTGATATCATGGATGAGGAAGAATCATTACGGGAACGACTACGGTACGCTATGGGACAGGCTTGTACCAAGATTCGCAACCATTCTGATATGGTTCCAGATTGTAAAGGAATGGAAACCACTTTGACGATGGTGTTAATCGAAGATTCTATCGCTCACTACGCTCATGTTGGCGATAGTCGTTTGTACCTGTTTCGAGATGGCAAGTTGCGTCGACTTACGCGGGATCACACCGTTGTGCAAAAAGAGATCGACGCTGGTCGACTAACCCCAGAATTGGCAAAAATGGCTCCTTCCAAGGATGTATTGACCCAATCGATTGGCGCCCAGGGTGCCATTGAACCGATTACCAGTACTCGTCCAGTCGATCCTGAAGACGTACTGTTGTTGTGTACGGATGGTCTAACCGATGCTTTGGATGATGCTGAACTCACCAAACTGATGGCTGACAATCCGATTGAAGAACTACCGTTTGTGTTGACAGACGCGGCCATTGAAGCCGGAAGTGATGACAACATTACGGTGATTGTGATTCAAATCGTCGAGTGATCAAGGTTCGATCAGTGTTTCTAGATGTTTCAACTCACTATTGTCGAAACAAGGTCGGAACATCTTCCATTAGACTGTCCAGCGCACGACTAGAAATCCGAACATAACCGCGTGTAGAGGGTGTTTTTGCCCACCAAGAATCATCGGTTGGCAGTTTGGCGTAGGTGGCTGTTGAGCTTTGATCTTCCCAGTTGAGAATTAGGGAAAATTGGGGCACTAAGTTCGAGAGGTCTTCGTCTGGTGCAGCGGAGCGAGACACTGAAGTTCGCAGCAGTTTGGAAAGCCAAGTTTGGATTTGGGTGGCATCTTTGTCTGGTTGGTCAGTGTAGATCCATTTTGCCGAGTTGGTATCCTGCCAGTTTTGATGGGATAGGGCAAGAGATTGTTCATTCCATTGTAAGGTGGCTGAAGAGGCTTGGTTGGTCTCTTTGGCAAATAGGGCGCGATTGGGTAAAGTGGTTCGGGCTTGGCGCAGGTTTCGCAGTTTAGAATCGTCGACCAGAAACAACTCTTGGCTGGTATCATCCCGCAGATAGAGGTCTTTGGTTCCATAAACCTCATCACCGATGCTGAAGGAGCGAGTGGTTCCGTTGCTGGTCACCTTGAGGGTTGCAGTTGGCGTATCCAGTCCCAAGGTCTCCAGATCGGTAGTCGCATCTAACTTTCGTATTCCCACCAAGGGAGATAGACTTTCCAATAAACGATCACCATTTTTTCCAGCGATGAAGTATTTGTACTGTGGATCATCTGTGATTTTCTTGTCGATATATTCCACCCACAAATAAGAACTCAAGGCATCGGTTTTGTTAGTGATGTGGACTTCTTGCTTTTCGGAAACCCAGTCTATGGCAGAGATGTTGGTGGTTTGGTTAGCCATCACTAGAACTTCATTGTCACCGATTTTATCGGGTTCGGCCGTGAATTGTAGCCAAGCAGCACCAAGAGAAAACAACAAAATACTGGCGGGAACAATCAAGGTACGCATTATACACCTCCACGATTACGACGAGATATTCGCCAACGTCCAAGACCAAAAATCAACATTGGGATGAGGGCGCTACTGCCAAAGAAAATCCAACCCTGTCCTTCTTTGCTGTGTTGGATTTTGACATCTTGTTCGTTGTTGACCGTTCCTTTTGAATCTTCTTGATCGGTTAACCAAAACAAGGTGTCCGACAGGGTGATGGCGTGCGGTTGGATGGTTTGTTGTCCCACTTTGAAACCTTTGCCCAAATAGTCATCGGTGAGCCAAGAGGCATCGGCAAACACAATCGCCTTGTTTTCGGTGTTGTCCAGAGTTTGTTCAATGGCGGTTCCTAAGACCCACAAATCTGTTGCTTCGGTAGAATCTTGTTGAAGATTGTTGTTGGTATCTTTCCAAGTGTCCTCTAAGGATTTGATCAGGGTAGTCACTTTGAGGCTTGGATCGCTTTCGAGTTTGGTTAACGAACCGGTGTTGACAAAGACCAGTTGCATGACTTTGTTATAGCGAGACAGTGTGGTCACCGAAGCATGAGTGGAAAACTTGTTGGTGATCAAGTTCCGTTTGTGAATCGGTAAGGTACGACTGGAGGTGGGCATATAAATACTGCTGTGTGCCAAAGGTGTTTGGTTATATTGCAACCCCAGTGCGGCTAACAGGGGTTCTAGACTGGGACCTTCGGGTTCAAGAGCAATAAACAAGGATTTACCACTGCGCCAATAGGATAGCAGGGTTTCAATTTCGGCGTCGGAAAATTCAGTCTGTGGAGCTAGAATGACGACGGCTGTGGCATCTTCAGGAATTTCGTTGGCTAGTCCGTTGGCAATCGATAACTCTTTGATGGTAAAATTAGAGGCACTGAGACCACGTTTGAGCAAAGAGATATTTCGAGAAGTGTCGTCTCCATCTTGTACTTTCCAATACAATTCGCCATGTCCGGTGGTGAAATAGAGGGTGCTGGGTGCTTTGGTGAGTTTAAATACCGCTTCCCGAAAGTCCTCGTCTAGTTTTTTCAATTTGCGTTTGGCTTGGGAGAGTGTTTTTCCGATGTTAATCCGTTCGATACTCTTGTCGGCATCCTCACCTTTAACCAGTACAATCATGCCATTGCTTTGAACACTCAATTCCTTTGCCAGTTGAGGTTTGAGGTCTTTGTCGACATATTGGATGTTGAGATTGTCGGTAGGAACCTGATCGAAGTAGGTACGGACTTCTTCAGTGACATCCATCCCCATTTGAAAGAAAAGGTAGACCGTAATTGGTTCGGAGAGATTGCGCACCAAGTTGAGAGAAGATTCGCCGGGGGTGGCGGTTTTGAAATAGCCGAGGTCCCATCGTTCGTTGGTTTGGTGTGCGATATAGTTGATCGGAAACACAGATAACAAAATAAAAGTTGTACCAGTCCATAGAAGTGCTTGTTTGGTGGCTTTGCGATCAGAGATGTGTTGTTGACCCAAGGAAAACAAATGATGGAGGGCAAGGGTTGGGATGAGACTAGTGAGTAAAAGGATGGCACCAAAGGATTGCCAACAGGCTTGCCATTGCAAGAGGTTGTCTTCGTGTACGGTGAAGAATTGTTGTCCCTGAACACCACCCAGCCACCAAGACCCGTAGCCAAACAAAGCAAGGATTACAAAGAGAGGCAGCCATGTGGATGTATGCCCACGCTTAGCGAGTATTGCCGAACCAAGTGTACTCAAACCACCAATGAACACCAAGAGTGTCGAAAGAGAGTGTTCGAGTCCCAATATGCGATCGGCGGTCATCCAGGAGAGTAGACCGATAAAATACAGTGAACGATATCCTAGCATAGTCCCTCCTTAGTGTTGTCTTCGGGTTTGAATGATTCGTACCGACAACAGTAAAAAGATGACGGTTATAGAAAGATAGAAGGCAATCGCTTCCGAGTTGATTTTGCCACTCATGAAGGGTTGGAAATGTTTATCAAACAAAGCCAAGTATGAAAAGACAGTATCAAATGGTGGAGACGTCACTTTTCCCAACAACCAGCCCAGTAAAAAGAGAACCAAAATACCCGCTGAGGTAATCGCCGAAGATAGTTGATTTTTGGAAATGGTTGATCCAAATGTTCCAATCGCCACGGTGGTCGCACCTAAACAAGTTAAGCCCAAGTAGCCAGCGAAAATCTGTCCCCAAGAGACTTTGCCATTCAATTGAATCAACAGCGGCATGTAGATGGTGCTGAGGGTAATCAACAGTAGGAAACCCAGTGCGCCAAAGAATTTGCCGATTACAATCTGGTTTTCTTGAATCGGGGCGGTCAATAACAGTGCATCGGTACCTTGTTGTCTTTCTTCGGCAAGGAGACGCATGGTTAATAGAATACCGGCAATCATGGTTGTACCTGATGAGAAGTAAAAGAAATCTTCTAATACGTCGGCGGAGTAGCGTGGTGATGAACCCAAGGCGAAGGCGTTAAACAACAATCCGTCTAACAAGAGAATGATCGCGAAGATTGCAATACCCCAAGAGGTATTCAGAAACGATGACAGTTCTTTTTTGGCAATCAGAAAGATAGCATTCACAGTGTACCTCCGGTCAATGACAAAAATATTTGTTCCAGTTCGGACTGCATGGGGGTGACTTGGTGTATTTCGATGTCTGCATTGACCAATTGACGTACCAATTCGGGTGTCGACAGTGTAGTTTGACAGTGAAGTGTGAGGACATCTTCGCTTTCTACAATCTGATATCTTTCTTTTTCTAACACTGTTTGGATTAATTTATCTATATTGTTTGTATTCGATACCATAATTTCAATGCGATTCTCTGATTTTGATATATCATGCGACAAACTCTCACGGTCACCCTCGGCGATCAGTTTGCCTTGATGCAAAATTAATAAACGGTCACAGGTTTCTGCTACTTCTGTTAGGTTGTGTGAACTCAATAACACTGTGGCTTCTTGACTGAGACCACGGATGACTTGGCGCAATTCAACCATCTGTTGTGGGTCTAGACCGCTGGTTGGTTCATCCAAAATGACCAATGTTGGTTTGTGGACAATGGCTTGGGCAATGCCGACTCGCTTCCGATATCCCAAGGACAGTTCGGCAATGATTTGGTGTTTTCGTTCGCTGAGTTGGCACAGTGAAAGGACTGTATCAATCCGAGATTCAAGGTCTTCATTGGGAAACTTTCGTAATTTTGCAAGATAGCGCAGAAATTCACAGACCGTCATCTCTTTATATAAAGGAGGTTCCTCTGGTAAAAATCCGATACTGGCTCTAAATGCGTCTGGGTTATCGATCCAATCGAGACCGTTGATGAATATTTGACCACTCGACGGTGCGAGTAAGCCGGCCAAGATTTTCAAGGTTGTTGATTTTCCTGCACCATTTAAGCCGAGAAAGCCAATCACTTCATTTGATTGAATCGAAAATGAAATGTCGGAGATCGCGGCAAACGTACCATAAAATCGACTGAGATGTTGCACTTCAATCATGTTTTCCTCATTGCACATAAGATTCTAAATCGTCAATTTAATCGCGTAGGTGCTCTTGGCAAGGGCATTCCCAGTTGGGGTTATCAATCAACAAGTCGTAATGGTGAATCAAGGCTAAGATACTTTCGGTGCATCGACGTATATCCAGTGAGGGGTCACGTGGATTGTAGAGTCGAAAAGAATCCTTCCAGTCGCCGCGCTTCCACCAATGGATACCCGAACGGGTACTTTCAATCAGAAATGCTCGAGAGTTGTACTTGCCGTAAAAGTGGTCCAGTTCGGTTCCTTGAGCACGAAATAAGAACATCCAGTGCGATAATTGTTTGACGTGGTAGGGGTGTTTGCCGGATTGGGCTTGTTTCATCAGGGTTCCCAAATGGTGAAATTCAGTTTGAGCTTTGGTTGGGTAGTAGCGACCGGCCCAGGGGTAATAAATGTATCCACCGAAGGCGTGAATGCTGACTGAAGCTTCAAATTGATATTCTTGAAACAAGGTATCAATCGCTTGAGACTCTGGTTGAGATAGGGGTGCTGAGGAAGTTGTGTATCGTTCAGGGAATAGGTGTCGCCAAATTGCAGTGGCTTCACGGTGGATTTCATAGTCGCGATTTAAATCCTCACCACCAGAGTTTACCCTACGGTATTTGCGTGAACCATCCGACAATTCTCTTTCTACAATCAATCGACGATCGACGTTTAAGACGGGAACCACGATGACTTCAGTGTGTGCTGGTGGGTGGTCGGCTAGGTGTAAGATTAGATTGGTGGCACTTTCTACACTGACCCATTCCATAGGATGAATACCACCTAGTATAAAAACCGAATTGTGTTTGGTATTTTTTGGTGCAACTTTAAAACCCCATATCGTTCGATTTTCAACAGTCTTTCCGATTCTAATTGGTCCAATAGTATGACCAGTTTGTTGGATCTGTTTGGCTATTTGCAGATGGATTTCTGAGAGGTAGCGATAGTTTGGTTCTGGATGAGATTCACTGGTTAAGTGCCGACTCCAACGCAAATAGGCATCCCGATCACTGATTTGGGCAAACAATAGAGAGGAAAGAAGTAGTAGAATATACATGGCTAACCGTCAAAAGGTGTCCGAAGAATGGTGGTGGTGTGTTCTCTGTGCTATGGTATGATGCACTTTAATATGGGATGAATGTATGGCGTGGACGTTACATTTTCAAGACGGTACTTTGTTGGTGGAAGGGGCAACACTTGAAGAATTGCCCAGTGGTTTTCGATGGGATGAACGTACTCGTCGACCACGAGGTCGGGCACATTTGTATGGGGATGTTATTTACAAAGCGATTTCTGAAAAGATTGAATATACCGATAATGCCGCTACTTGGAAACTATTAGATACACCGCAAGGAACTGAACGTCAACCTCGTCAGTATCAATCTGAAGCGGTACAAGCCTGGATTAACAATAAAAGAAAAGGCGTTATTTGTCTGCCAACCGGAGCCGGAAAGACCTTTGTTGCCGAGATGTGTATTGCCAGAACCAAACGACCGACTTTGATCGTTGCGCCAACATTAGATTTGGTGGGGCAATGGTACGACCGTTTAAAAACAGTCTTTCAACAAGAAGTTGGAATCTTAGGCGGTGGACATCATGAAATCTTGCCTTTGACCGTCACTACCTATGATTCGATGCATCTATATCTGGCACAATATGGTGCTCGTTTTTGTTGTTTAATTTTTGATGAAGTCCATCACCTCCCAGCTCCCGCTTATTTAGAAGCCACCAAAGGCTCTTTGGCTCCCTTTCGATTGGGTTTGACGGCCACTCTTGAAAGGGAAGATGGTCGGGAGGCTTTGTTACAGTCTTTGGTGGGACCGGTGGTGTATCGCAAGGAAATTACCGAATTGTCAGGCAATTTTTTAGCGAATTATGAAACCGAAAGGGTAATGGTTCCCCTGTCAGACAGGGAACGCCAAGAATATGATGCACATCGTAAGGCGTACACTGATTTTATTGAGGCAAAAAAAATCAATATGCGTGGTGGTGGTTGGAATGAGTTCATCAAAGTTGCTGCTCGCTCAAAAGAAGGACGTGCGGCTTTTTTGGGGCATCGTCAAGCCAAAATGATCGCTCAAGGAGCCGCTGGTAAAATTGAAATGGTGGATCGTTTATTACAACGACACCGTGGACAGCGAATGATTATCTTTACCAATGACAACCTGACGGCCTATCAAATCTCATCGTTGTTTCTGATTCCTTGTATTACCCATCAAACAAAAATTAAAGAACGTCGTCATTTAATCTCGAAGTTTACGGATGGATCATTACCAGTATTGGTCACCTCTAGAGTGTTGAATGAGGGAGTGGACTTACCGTCTGCAGAAGTGGCTATCGTGATGTCTGGCACGGGAACGGTACGCGAACATGTACAACGGTTGGGACGAATATTACGACCATCTGCAGGAAAACAGGCTGTGTTGTATGAATTGGTAGCCCAAGATACCGCCGAAGAATATACCAGTCGTCGTCGTAGGAGGCATGATGCTTACAAATGATTTATTGGACGTAAAAATTGTCGGACGGGTTCTGGAACCAAAGTTCATCTCTCTAAACAGTTCACTACAACGGGATAGAGCAGAGCAACTGTTGAAATTGTTACGCGACCATAAAGGCAAAACCTTGGGTGAACTGAACAGTGCACTGCAAGATATCACTGCTCTTGAGGTTAAACACAAGATTTGGAAGGGGCTGGCCAAGGTTCTGATGGACAATTGTACTTTTGAACCACCCAGATTGAATAATCATCCGGATTTGTCGCCGGCTGAGCTGAGGGAGAGAGTGTTTGTACAGTCCGCCGAACTAGGATTTGCTACGCAAAATGCAAACTTTGGTCGTTCGAGCAAAGAAATGATTTTGCAGAATATAGCCTCTGAATTGAATGAACCTGTAGAAACTGTGCTAGATTTTTTATATGCTGATCACAAAGATATGCATCACTTGGTTACATTACCCAATCTGACGACCCCATTGGATGTGTTGCACCGATACAACTTGGTTTTATGTCAATCTCTTTTATTGTATGCCAAACAGATTCAGGTGGTTTTGTACAATCCATCGGCAAAGTGGTTGGAGATGCTTTTTCGTCGAATCAAGTTTTATCGATTGTTGTTTCGAGTTTGGAAACGTGATGACAAAGTGGAATTGATCATTGATGGTCCACAAAGTTTGTTGTCTCAATCGAATCGGTATGGCTTGCAGTTTGCCATGTTTCTTCCTCTGTTACCTTTATTTGAGGGGGAATGGCACTTACAGGCAACCTTGTTGTGGGGCAAGAAACGTAAAAGTGAAAAGAGCATGCGTTTATCAAAAGGAACCGGTTTACAAAGTCACTATACTCTCAAAGGCATGTGGAAGTCGAATACCGAAGAGTGGTTTGAGCAACGGTTTGCTGAAAAAGATTGGGGTTGGACCTTGGAGGAGGGGGAAGTGCTCTATCTTGGAGAACAACAAGTTTTGATTCCCAATTACAAATTGTGCTCAAAAAATGATGCCACCAAAACGGCTTATCTCAACATTGTTGGCTTTTGGCGTAAGAAGCAAGTTCTTCAATTGATGGACACTTCCCCAGAGAATGTCATTTTTGCCGTGTCCAAACGATATGCTGGTGCCACAGAAACCTTACCCAAACGTGTCCAAAAACGGGTTATTCTATTCGCAGAGGTCATTCCAATTAAGCGTGTTCTTGATATTTTGGAAGAAATAAAACATTAATAATCAAAGGGTTAAAGGAGTTTTCTATGTTGAGTGTGATTTGGATGTTGGCTTGTGGGTCAGAACCTGAAGTAGAACTGGTGGCCGAAGAAGTCGTTGAAAAAGTCGTTCCGGAACCTGAAGCGGAACCTGAAAAGATGAATCATCAACCTCATGTGGTCTCATTGGGTTTCGAGAAGGACACTTATATGTATTCGGATACCATTGCGATTGATTATGAAACCTTTGACCCCGATGGAGACGCCACTCGTGAAGAAATATTTTGGTCTTTGAATGGAAAGGAGCTGATTTCTGAAAAGGGCAAGACCTTTCGGCGAAAAGATATCAAGAAAGGGGATGAATTAACTGCTACATTGGTGGTCAAAGATGGAAAGTTGGAAAATCAACAGTCTGTAAAAACCACCATTGGT